>JAHIFA010000072.1 GCA_018901315.1 Nanobdellota archaeon
AAGCTGCTATGGCTTTTAGCTCTGTAACTGTTGTCAGTAATGCTAATCTACTGAGAAAGGTTAATATTAAAAATCCAAAAAGATAAAACAAAACACTTAAATAATTCAAATTATAGATTAACTTGATATGAAAATAGCTGTATTTGAAGTTAAACCTTGGGAAGAGGATTATCTAAAGGAAAAGTTAAAAAGTCATACTCTGAAATTCTTTAGCGGGGCTTTGAATAAAAATAATATTTCTAAAATAAAGGATTGTGATGTTTTGTCTGTTTTTATTTATTCTAAGGTTGATTCAAAAATAATAGAAAATTTGCCAAAATTGAAGATGGTTGCAACAAGGTCAACTGGTTTTGACCATATTGATTTGGAAGAGTGCAAGAAGAAAAATATAACTGTGTGTAATGTTCCATATTATGGTGAGAATACTGTTGCAGAGCATACTTTTGGGTTAATACTTGCTTTATCAAGGAATATTCATAAATCGTATGTAAGGACATTAAGAGATGATTTTTCTATTGAGGGCTTAACTGGGTTTGATCTGAAAGGAAAAACAATAGGTATTGTTGGTGGAGGCCATATTGGTATGCATGTTATAAGGATGGCAAAGGGCTTTGAGATGAATGTTCTTGTTTATGATGTAAATAAGGATAAAAAATTAGCAAAATCACTTGGTTTTAGGTATGTTGGTTTAAATGAATTGCTTAAGAAATCAGATATAGTATCATTGCATGTTCCATATAATAAATATACCCACCATATGATAAATAAGAAAAATATTAAGCTAATAAAAAAAGGAGCTGTACTAATAAATACAGCAAGAGGCGGTGTGGTTGATAATGATGCATTATTGTTTGCTTTGGAAAATAATATATTAGGCGGGGCTGGCTTAGATGTAATAGAAGGGGAGGAGCTTATAAAAGAGGAAAAACAGCTATTGCATGAAACAGGAAATATTGATAAATGGAAAACAATTGTAATGGACCATAAGATATTCAGAATGGATAATGTTGTTTTTACACCGCATAATGCATTTAACAGCAAGGAGGCATTGATAAGGATATTAGACACTACAATAGAGAATATAACTGCGTTTAATCGCAAGAAAAAAAGGAATATGGTAAGATGAAAGTAACAAAAGACACAACATTAGCAGAGGTTTTGAAAATTAATGGATCTGAAAAAATTCTTTCAAAGTTTCAGGTGCCATGCTTAGGCTGCGCCATGGCGCAGATGGAAATGGACACCCTCAAGCTTGGTGATATCTGCAATATGTATGGCCTTGACCTTGACAAGCTGTTGAAGGAATTAAATACAATCTCCAAAAATGTCTAAATATAAAAATTATATTCTCCATCAATAGCAAATTTTAAATAATTTAACTTATTTTTGTTTATACAGAGGAGTATGCTATGAAAAAACCATTGGAAAAAGAGATTGATGCATTTATGGAGCAACTGCCTGATATGCTGAAGCAACATGAGGGGATGTGGACAGTTTTCAAAGGAGGGAAATCACTTGGTTTTTATCATGCACAAGAAGATGCTCTTAGGGAAGCATATAAAAAGTATGGAAATATTCCTCTTCTTCTTCGTGAGGTCAGCAAGGAATATTTAGAATATGGAAAATACGGAAATCCGGTTATAATGCATTTACCTATTTTTGGGCGGAAAAAAGAAAACAAAAATTTATCTTGAATTAGAAATAATGCTCAGAGATGACAAGCCCATCTGAAATATCACAAGGCAAACCGCTTTGATAAGTATTGTTGAGCTTTATGACTCGAGCTAAATAATCTCCTGCTTCATTTTGCTGGAGGATCACCTTCTCTCCCTTATTGATTTTTTGGACAAGGCCACTCAGCTTGTCCGCAATCTCTTTTATAGGGGTGCACTCTTCTAATATCTTATTGTATAAAACATCTGCTATTTGTTTGTTTTTGTATCCCATTTTCCTTTCCTCTCTTTTAGTGGATATGATTACTTATTGCCTCTTGATAACCCCCAAACAGACTAAAACCAAAGAAATCATAAAATTCACCCAGGAGTTCCGGCTTCTTGTCTTTGATTATGTTTTCAATATCTCTCATAAAGCAGTATGGGCATATCTCAACCTGCTTACCACATTTAATGCATTTTGGGCCATTAACATCCTTATTGTCAAAGTGTGCAATGCTTTTTCTTATCTTGTCTAGATAAACTGGATCCTTATCTGATAGCCATTGTTCTATCTCATTCTCAAGGCACTCTGGGCATATTGGGTTATCTATTACATCCTTACATAGGGGGCATGTTGCATCCCAGTTATTTTTTTGCATTGCACTCACCTTTGAATTTATTTAACTGGGCTTTGCAAAGAATCTGAAAAGTTTTTGTCAGAAATCAAGAAAACATTGCACGAGCCCAGAAAATTTTGGGTCTTACCATGTCTTCTTATAACAAATTGGTGTCATATTATCATGGGCAAATAGTCTAGATAACACTCTAATACTCAGTTTAGATAGCCCAATATTTGACATCCTATTGGATGGAAATAGATTTTCATATAAATAGTTTTCTATGTTTAAGGCAATAAATCAGCTTTAATTTAAAAACCAAAGGAATATAAACAAAAAATCTTTTTCTAACTGGATGGAAAATATTGTTATAATAAGGTATTCTGAAATCAGCCTAAAAGGCAATAACCGGATTGTTTTTGAGAAAAGACTTATTGACAACATAAAGGATTGCCTTAAGAAAAATAAGGTTAAATATGAAAAAATAGAGAGGCTTAGGGGAAGAATTATCATATTTGCAGAGCAAGAATTAAATTGCCTGAAATATGTTTTTGGGATTTCTTCTTTCAGCCATGCATTAGTTATTGAGCCAGAGATAAAGGAAATAGAAAAAACAGTTTCAAAGATAATAGAAAACAAAAAATTCAGGAGCTTTAGGGTTTCTGCGCAAAGGCTTAACAAGAATTTTTCTTTAACATCCCCTGAGATAGAAAGAACAATTGGCTCATTTATGTGTGAAAAATTTAATAAAAAAGTCAGCTTAAAGAATTTTGATTTGGAAATAGGCATAGAAATTTTAGATAAAGCTTATGTTTTTACAGAAAGAGTTAAGGGCCTTAATGGCCTTCCTGTTGGTGTTGAAGGAAAAGTTGTTTCTTTAATAGAAGATGAAAACTCTTTGCTTGCTTCATTATTAATGATGAAGCGCGGATGTTTTGTAATTCCTGTTTCACTGAAAAAAACAGATATTGACTTAATCAAGAAATTTGCCTATGGGTTTGAGCCAGAATTAATAATAATAAAAAGTATTGAAGAGCTGGATGAGGTATCAAAAGAAAATAATGCAAGGGCTGTTGTTGTAGGCCAAACATTTGAAACATTTAAGGAGTTAAATATTAAGGCAATGGTTTTGAGGCCATTGGTAGGCCTTGATAAAAAAGAAATCAAGCAGGCGTCAGTCTTTTATTCTGCTCATTAACTTTTTCATAAGCTTCAGAAACCTCTTCGAGGTGTATTATCTTATTCCTATGATAAATTGTGTTTTTATCAATTTTTCTGATTTGTCTCTTATACTCTTTTAACTCCTTCTTACCCATTTTTTCTTGCTCTTCTTTTGTCTTCTGCTCCCCCATGCAGGGCTCACGGATGATCCATTTTTTATACAAAATATAATCTTCTCTGTTTATCTTTTCAATTACGCCCTGCTTTGCATCAAAATATTCAAAAACCCTGTTAAACATATCTGAGAAGTATGGTTTATTCAGCAAATCCACATCAAGGTTTATCCTGCTGTTTTTATTAAGAATATTAACCATTGAATAAAGGTCTTTTCTGAACTTTTCCTGATTCAAAACTAACTTAGCAGATTTTTCATCATCATACTGGTTTGCATACCTAACCAAATAATCTGCGAAAAGTGCATCCAGGTTAACCTTAACATTATATCCTACATTATTATTAATGATATCTTCCACAAATTTCTTTCTTTCTTTCTTAAGCTCCACACCATTAAGCTCTTTTGGGTTAAATGTCAGATAATTGTCAAATGTTATTGTTACATCCCCAAAGATGTCATAGGTCATTGCAAATGGTAAAATATTTACCAAGGTTTTGTTTTCTTCTTTTTTGAGGTTTATTTCCTTTTGCGCAACTTCTACAAGGTGGACAATGCCCTCTGCTGATCTGTCTTTTTTGTACATATAATTAAAAGTTCCGTCTCTGGAGCGCCTCCCCCCAAAAAAAATCGCAAGGTAATCATCCATTAGAATATTCCTAAAAAAATTATGCTGAGCACGAGTTATTCTGTCCCTATCCACAGGATAGCCATTGAATATGTTGGCTAATTTATTGATTATTTTACTCTTCCAGCTGTCTTTTCCAAGAAGGTCATCCAGCATCATAAAATTAAGATGAATGCTTTTTTTTGCATGGTTATGAAAAACATAGGCAAGATAAGCAGGGTCTATGTAGTTTGTGTGATTGCCAACAACAAGAAGAGGGGCTTTTTCAGGTATTTTCTCTAAATTTTCAACCTTAACCTTTTTTTTTAAAATTTCCTTATTAACTAAGATAAACATGCTTATATCATACATAAATGGGCTTGGTCTCCAATAATTATTTTCTTTTAGGTTAATCTTCATTTTTACCAATACTTATTCTACCTTTAATCACTTTAAAATCATAACTATATAAATCTTTTTGCACAAAAAAGCAGTTTTATAAATAATGGCCTTTTTATTTTATTTATGGAAGGCAATGGGGCTATCTTGAAAAAAGTAAAAGGCACAATAAGAAAGTATAAACTCTTTACAAAAAAGGAAAGGATACTTGTTGCCTGCTCTGGGGGCAAGGACAGCACTGCCTTGCTTTATATTCTTAAAAAGCTTGATTATAATGTAGAAGCAATAACCTTGGACCCGTCAATAAAGAGCTCAAGCAGGGAAAATCTGGACAACATTAAATATTTCTGCAAAAAAAATAAGGTAAAGCTTCATATTATTTCATTTAAGCAGGAGATAGGGCATACGCTTGCTGATATAAAAAAAGAGCTTGATTCAAAAGGCACAACAATGGCTTACTGCACAATATGCGGAATTCTAAAGCGCTATTTATTGAACAAAAAAGCAAAAGAGCTTAAGGCAGAAAAGCTTGCAACAGGCCACAACCTTGACGACGAGGCAGAATCAGTTATGATGAACCTGTTAAGGGGAAATATGGGG
>JAHIFA010000073.1 GCA_018901315.1 Nanobdellota archaeon
AATTAGCTGAGGTTCTTTAATCTATATTTTGGCCAATTTTTTATTGAGCATAACATATGTGTACTGTTAGTTGCCCACGAATACTTGGAGTGGTTAATTTTTAATGCAACGTTCCCGGAGGGAAAAATTCAAAGTTTGCCTCCAAGCGTAAAATATCAATTACTGCAAAGCAGACTAAAATTTAAAGGAAGTGCCCACCTTATGCCTTCGACAAGAACAATGCTTTCCAGTCAAAAAATCATTTTTTCACTTTATACTCTTATTTAGCTTATCTTAGGTAGCCTCTCACAATAACATTAGTGGCTTCTTCCAAACTTAGACCTTTTGACATCAAGGTGTTTAATTGTTTCTTATCCACAGTACCTATAGAAGCCTCATGAGTAACTTTTGCCCTTGCATTCAACACATCAACCACAGGGATTGCTCTAGCATGTGCTTTATTCATTACTAACTCTACACAATCTACATGTCCTCGTGCTCCTTCTGCCTCTAATCCTGCATACAGTTCACTTAAGACTTCACTCATTGCAGTGTCCTTAACAACAACTCTGCTTTTGAGTAGGCCTTTCGAATATCTTCCATTTAGATGGCCAGTTTCTTTTATTATTATTTTATCATCACCATATCCTAAAACCTTTGCTAACACATCCATTACACCCCTATCTCCTACTTCTATGTTATAATCTATCTTTAATTCACCAACCCTTCCATTCAAAAGGGAAAATGTGGTATATAGCTTACTAGAATCACCTACCTTCAAGTTTGCTTTTGGCACAACCTTTATTCCTCCTTTCTCTCCATGGTAATGTTGTTCCAAGTATTCAAAACTGGAATTATTTCCAATCTCAATATCTGCATCCATCAGATGAATTACATTCTCAGCATTAGGAAACATACAGTGAGCAAGCATTTTGACCTCAGCGTAATCTTCAATTTTGCCTTTAATTTTTATCCTCTGTTCGCCTTCTTTTGGTACTACCCCAAAGCACAGATGAACAGGATATTTGATATGATAGCCTTCCTTCACCCTAAATTCTATATCTACACCATCTGCTTTTTTTTCAAAATCAAGCAATAACCCTTCTACTACACGTGAGCTGTAAACTTCATTTTCATGTATCACTAAATGAGCAATATTTTCATCTTTGAGTGTAGATTCTGATCCGCCCATTCGTTGATAAGTTCGCAGTAACCCACTGTAGTTTTGATTATCCATTCTTATCCCTCTTTGTAGGACAATGATTACACTTTTCTTTGAAGTAGGTAATTATTTCTTCTGGTTCCCCTTTTTTAACTATAAAGCCATCGCAAATGAGCAAAGATTTATCTGAAAGTTTTGTAACCTCTTCATTATGAGTTACTAAAATAATACTTGATCCATAACTTTTCAATTCATTTATAATATCTGCTATATAATCCAAACTTACCATATCTATGCCTGAATCAGGTTCGTCTAGTATGGCCAATTTTGGTTTCAGAGTAAGAATAGATGCTAGCTCAATTCTTTTTCTCTCTCCTCCACTTAAAGTTTCATCAACCATTCTATCTAAATAATCACCATTTAGGCCAACTTTGAATAGATATTCTTCGATATTAACACCTTTATCCTTGCAGCCAAGTTGTAAGTAATCCTTAACAGATATACCTTCAAATCTTACAGGTTCCTGCCATAGCATTGAAATACCCATTTTTGCTCTTTCGGAAATTGAAAGTCCCATTATATCTTTCCCCTGATAAATGACAGTACCTGAGTCAGGTTTGTACTCTTCTATGCCCATCAAGGCATAAGCCAAAGAACTTTTTCCAGCACCATTAGGACCTAATATGCCGTAAACCTGATTCTCTTCTACACTAAAGTTTATGTCCTTCAAGATCGGATATTCCTTACATAAATTTAAATTTCTAACTTCTAACATGTTAATTTCTTTCAAAACTTTATCCTTTTACATTTTTATTGAAGTGTATTGATTTTTATAAATCTTTTGTCTATTACTATTATAAATATTATAAATAAAAATAGATAAGACTTGGTGGGCAGTTCCGTTTTCTTTTTAGCGAAGGGGCAAATTGAATTTAACATATGCAATCGCTGTTATGTGCCCCGAGGTGAAGCCGAGAGCGCAGCGTGG
>JAHIFA010000074.1 GCA_018901315.1 Nanobdellota archaeon
CTGTATATTTTTTGCCAAATTTTTTACTGATTACATATACTTTTATTCTCTGGCTTTCTTTGGCTATTGTTTCACAAACACATAGTTCCTTGGGTAGTCCACACTTTGGACATATATCACTCATTGCTTTTTTTCACCACCTTTGGTTTTTAAGACTGTTAAAATCCTTGCTATAGTTTTTTTTATTACTTTTACCTGCCCGGGACTCTTTGGATTTGTTCCTGTTGCAATCTGGGCATTATGCTTAATCAGCTCTTTTTTGAGCTCCTCAAGCTTTGCTTTTAATTCCTCATTTCTCATTGATTCAATTTCTTTTATCTTAAGTGCCATTTTATTTCTTTTTCTTTGGTTGTTTTTTAGTCTTTTTTAGCTGGATTTTTCACAGTTTTTTTGGTTTCTTTTTTTACTTTCTCTTTTTTTGGTTTAGTCTTCTTATCTTCTTTTCCTTGTTTCTTCTTTAAGTCTTCACCTGCCTTAGGCTTTTCTTCCTTTTTTTCTACCTCTTCTTTTACAGGTTTTTCTTCCTTAATCTCTTCTATGATTTCCTGCTTTTCTTCCAAAATCTGGATATGGTCTGGCAGCTTTATATCAGGGGGCATAATGCTTACCTTAACACCAACAACGCCTGTTTTTATAACAGCACTGACCTTCGCTTTAAGCACCCCATTGATTGCTATATCTCCGCATTTTTTTAAATATCCTGAATAAACACGCCATGATTTTGCCCTTGCTCCTGGTATTTTTCCTGATATCACAATCTCAATTCCAAGTGCTCCTGCACTCATTACCTCTTCCATTGTTTTATGCATTATTCCCTTAAACCTTGCAGTTCCAAATCTTTCCAATGATTCTGCAATTTTCCCGGCAACAACCATTGCATCAATGTTTATATTTTCTATTTCATTGATTTCTATCTGCGGATTTTCAAGCTCAAAATTATTTTTTAGGTCATTTGTAAGTTTTATTATGCTCTGGCCTTTTCTTCCAACAATTAATCCGGGCCTTGCTGCATAAATTATTATTTTTTCGCCAAGAGGAGTTCTCTGAAGTTTTGTATGGCTGTAGCCAGAGCCCTTTACATTTTTGGCTATCATTTCCTGGATTTGATATTCCTTCTTTTTCTGTGCAACAATTTGTCTTTCAATCATTTTTTATCAGCTTTGTTTTATTATTTTTTTAATATCTTTTTCCCAGATTTGTTTAATATCTCTTTCACTCAGGAACTTTTTAAGAAGCGAAAAGTAACGTTCGTAAGTTTTATTTATTCTTTTAATAATTTTTTTCACTTCCTTGGTTTGGGAGGGTTTTTTCTGCCTGATAATCTCAGAAAGAATTTCGTAGCCTTCTTTTAAATATTTATCAGCACAAAGAACTTGACTGATAAAAGTTCCCCCTCCTTTTCCTGCTTGAACCAACCCTTTTTCAAAGTACCAGTAAGTTCTTTTGTTTTTAAAAGCATGATTAAGATAGGTTTCGGCTCCGAATCTTGTCTTCTCAAACTTTTTAAGATGAGGGAGCAGATCTTTTTTGAAGTAGGCTCTTTCACCTGTTAATTTCTTGAAGGGTTCTAAATCAGATTCACGTATTGCCAAAACCTGATCAGCAAAGCCAAATTTTAATGGTTGGATTATTCCCAAAAAGTGGCTTTTTTTAATTTTTGTAAGGTCAGCATCACAAAAAAGAATAATATCTCCTTTTGCGCTTTTAACACCAGCAACCATCACATAAGACTTGCCTCTGTTTTCTTTGAAAGAGATGAGTTTGATTTTATTACCAAAGCATTCAAGGATTTTTAGGGTTTTATCAGTTGAGCCATCATTAACACAGATGACTTCAGCAAAAAGCTTTGACTTAAGAACAGCTTTGACTACTCTTTTAATATTTTTTTCTTCATTATAGGCAGAGATAATGATAGAGACTTTAATCTTCTCTTTTGAATTTTTTCTAGTTGTTTTTCCTTGCATTTTATCTCACTTTTTTGTTGTTTTTTTAGGTTCTTTGCTTTCTTTTTTCTTTATTAGTTTATTAATTGCAGGTGCCTTTTTGTTTTCTTGTTTTGATTTGGCTTTTTCTGCCAGTCCAGCAGCAGTTGGAACATTTTCTGTTTTAATTTCTTTTTTTGGTGCTTCCTTTTTTTCTTCTGCTGGTTTTTTGGTATCTTTTGGCTGATTTTTTCTTGATTCAACTTTTTCTATTTGCTTAATTTCTTTTGGCTTTTCTTTTTTCTCTTCCTGTTTTTTGATTGGTTTTGATTCTTCTTTCTTGGCAGGTTCTTTTTTAACCCCCTTTTTTTTAATTTCTTTTTCTTCAACAACAATCTCAATGTGGCTTCTTTTCATCTTTATCCTGCTTTGCCTTCCATAATGCCATGACTTTGGCCCTTTATTAGCGCATATATGTATTATCTCAAGGCTTGATGTATCCAGTCCCTTGTGCTGTGCATTTGCCTCGACTAAATTTACTAATTTTAATATTTCGCTGCATGCCTTTACAGGGTATTTTCCAGGCCCAATTCCATGCTTATGGCCTGCACCTTCTGTAAATCTTTTAAATGGAATAGGTTTTTTCATGTCCTTAGCTTCACTTAATATCTGCTTTGCCTTCTGGAGGTTCTTTCCCCTGATAAGGTTGCATATTTCAATGCTCTGCTTTGTTGATATGGGCATCAATAATCCAACAGCCTTTACCCTATGCTCATTTACTGTTGCTGAATATTTGTATGGTGACATTTTTTTACCTTACTGAAAGACTTGCGCTTGATCTTGTAGCTCCAACACCTGGTGCATGATGCGATACCCTTTTTCTTGTGAGTACAAATTCACCAATGCGGTGGCCAATCATCTCAGGCTGGATTAATACAGGGATAAACTCTTTTCCATTATGAACTCTTACATTTTTTCCAACCATCTGAGGAATAATTATTACATCCCTGCATTCGGTTTTTATATTATTGCCTTCCCTTACCTTGCCCATAAATATCTTTTGTGAGTGTGTATTATCTCTTTTAAGGCTTCTTCTCTGCCTTGCAGGAACTAACTCTGCAAAGTCATTAATGCTCATTTTGTTTAACTCTTGAAGAGTTTTTCCCATGTAAGTAAATTCTTTTTTTGCCATTTTACTTCTTCTTCCTTCCCATCCTTCTTGGATGTATTGCTCCTACCTTTCTTCCAGGAGGTGCATTTTTTGGCGCTATTGTTGGTTTTCCTTTGTGGTGTGAACTTGAGCCTCCAAATGGATGATCAACAGCATTCTGTGATGTTCCGGATATGCTTGGCCACAGCTTGTTTTTTGCCTTCATTGCATAAAACTTCTTTCCGGCTTTCAAAAATGGCTTTTCTTTTCTTCCTCCACCAGCAATAACGCCGATGGTTGCCCTGCAGTTTGGGTGAAATTCTTTTTCTTTTTTTGATGGCAGCTGAATAACAACCTTGCTTTTCATTTTTGAAATCACTCTTGCAAATGCTCCGGATGCCCTTACAAACTTTCCTCCGTCACCTGGCTGGCCTTCAATATTATAAACTAATGTTCCCTCAGGCACATCCTTAAGCAAGAGCATATTGCCATTTTCTGCAGGTATTTTCTCGCCATATTCAACAACATCCCCTACTTTTATTCCCTCAGGTGCAATCATCAGGTTTCTGATTTTATTTTCATGTTCTAACACCATTAATGGCGCTGAATGGCCTGCGCATCTTATTATATCAACAATCTTTGCATTTAATCTGCCTTCAGCAGGGATAAGATAAGATGCCTTTCCTTTATACCTGAAGCTAGGCGCCCTGTATGTTGGGCCTCCTTTTCCACGTGCCTGCTGTATAAGATTTTTACCCATGAGCTTTTTAATAAAAACCTCGGAAAAACATGTGCGACATTCAACTTCGTTGAAGTCCCACTCTTCCTCTAGTCTTTATTTTTCCTCCACATTTTTACATCAACCCTAATTGTGTTGCAATGTCAATAGCCGGCGTATCATCACTCAGCTTGACATATGCCTTTTTTTCATTTCCATTTATCGCCAAATTTACTTTTAATACCTTTACCTTGAAAATTTCTTCAATAGCTTTTTTTACATCCTGCTTTGTTGCACTCCTGCTTACAGTAAAAACTAGCTTGTTCTCAGATTCCATAAGCCTAACAGATTTTTCTGTTGACAATGGGTATTTGATAACTTTGTATGGTTCCATTTTACATGAATAATTTTTTATCTCCTAACTCTTTGACTGCATCCTGTGTCCATATTGTTAAGCGCCCTGGACTGGCTGATGGTGCTAATGACTTTGCATTAAGTGATTTTACCATTATTACATTTATTCCTTCTATGTTTTTTGCTGCTTTCAATAAGTTACAGTCTTTTGAAACTATGATTAACGGCCCTGTTTTGCTTTTGTATTTTCTTCCTCTTTTCTTCCCTTTTCCGCTTCTTATTGTCTTTTCACTTACTCTCTCAAGCTCTTTTTCAAGGCCTATTTTTTTCAAAACATCTTTTACCTGCTTTGTTTTTTTCAGTGATTCAAACTTGTTTTCTATTATAAATGGGTAATTATCAGGAATAATATGGTTCTTGCTTACAAGCTCTTTTGATAATGTTGCTGCAATTGCGCTTCTTATTGCCTTTCTTCTTTCTTTCTTGTTGATTTTCTTTGTCCAGTCCTTGCCAGCTTTAGGTGGATGAGCTTTTCTTCCGCCAACTGTTCCAGGTGCAAAGGCACCAACCCAGTTCATTCTTGTTCCACGGCTGCTCATTATTTTTCTTGGAACTCTTGAAATCCCTATTCCATAAGATGTTTTGTAGGAATGCCTTCTTCTTGACAGCTTTGCAGAAGATTTTTTTCCAGCCATTGGATCTGTTCCATAAGCCTGCCTTGTATTGCCGTGTATTGAGATAACAGCTCTCTTTATCAAGTCTGGCCTTACCTCTTCCTCAAACTGTATTGGAAGTTCCTGCTTTCCGATTTCTTCTTTTGATATGCTTAATATTTGTAGTTTCATTTTTGAGTATTAATATGCTCTATTTCAAATGTTTCTGAATGCTTTCTTTTATGCGGCCTTATAGCATAATTTAATCTTATAAGCCTTTTTGCAGGCCCTTGTATAGACCCTTTAACCAGGATATAGCTGTTCTTCACAATGCCATAATGCTTAAATCCTGATTTTGGATTTATGCCCTCTGGCTTGTCTGAAATTTTTATTATCAGCTTGTTATAATCTGTTCTAAGGTGATAACCCATCTGGCCTGGCTGTGCAACCCTCCACATAGCTGATTGAATCCATGGGCCGAGGTTTCCAGTAGAGCGTTTTTTTTTCTCTGATTTATGTGATTTTAAGGATACCCCAAATCTTTTTATAACACCCTGAAAGCCTTTTCCTTTTGTAATAGAATGGGCATCAACTAACTGCCCTGGCTTTAGGATTTCAGTTGCAATTATTTCCTTGCCAAGCTTTTCCTTTGCATAAGCAAGCTGCTCTTCTTTTGTTCCGCCAATTGCAGTCTCAAAAATTTCTGGCTTTTTCTTTCCTATGCCTGTTAAGCTAGGTTGTGTATAAACCAAAAGCCTTAGCTCATCATAAGATTCTGGTTCCTTTTGTTTGGTTTCTTTTTTTGGCATAAGCATTTTTCTCTTTAAGTTTTTGTCAAGATTTTTTGTTAATATCTGGCTGACTGCCTTTAATCCATAAGCAGTTCTTTTGTAAAACTTTATTGCTGCAACCTTTAGTGAAGGGCATTCTATTATTGTTACAGGCCTGAATATTGATTCTCCCTGAGTCATTGAATTTGGCCTTGTGCTTTTGATTAAAAGGTGAGTCATTCCTACCTTATAGCCTGCAAATCCAAGTATGTTTTTTTCATTTGAATTGGCATAAGACCTTACTTTAGCATAAGCTCGTTTAGACCTCTTTCTAGGCCAGAACTGCATGCTTCCGTGTCTTGGATTTCTTGGTTTTGCCATTGTATTACCTTTTAATTTGCTAAATAAACCTAAATTATAGGTTTTAATGCAAAAATAAGCCTTTTAGTAAAGTCTTCCTTCAAGAACAAGTTTAATTGCTAAACTTTGTACTGAAAGACTTTTTTTCAGGCTTGTTTAGTTGTTTATGATATTTAAATCATCCAGTTTAAGATTTAAATACTTTTACTGAGCTTTTTTTAGAGAATTAATAGGCGTTTATAAAGCTGTTGTTTTTTGTTTTAACTCCTTGCCCATTTTACAAGAAGGTAGACAAAAGGCGTATCACAAATAGCAATTATAACCTTGATTATAAAAACCCCAAAAATTGTACTTAAAATTGCATTTAATGGTAATGTTCTGTATATTGCCAACTAGTTTTCTATCCTGAAAAAAGCAAATTTTTTAGAAAACTTAATAAATGTTTAAATATAACTTAAATCATGGTCAAACTAAATGAAGATATGAAGAAGCTGATTGAAGAAAATGCATTAGCATTCGCAACAGTTGATGATAATGGAAATCCTCATTGTATTACTGTTGGTTTTGCAAAAATGGTTTCTAACAAACAGGTTCTAATTACAGATAATTTCCTTGTTGAAACAACAAACAACATTAAAATAAATCCTAATGTTGCTTTAACAGTTTGGAGTAGAAATTGGGAAGATGATTGCAAAGGTTTTGAATTAAAGGGAATTGCTGAATATTTTAAAGACGGAAAATGGTATGAAGAAATTAAGAAAATTCCTGAAAACAAAAAAATGCCCTGCAAAGGAGCAATTCTTGTTACAGTGAATAAAATCAAGAGATTAGCGTAAATCCAAATTTAATTCTTATTTCTTTAATGAACTTTGATGATTAATCTGTGTTTTAGCCATCCCATAGCACATAGGAATATGTTCTCCATCATTATACTTCTCAACTTTTTTCATTGCACTTTCATCAAATGTTGTCTTTTTACATTGTCTTGCTTGAGATAATCCCCTCCATATATTAGCTAGATTCTTCTCTGGGAACTTATATTCAGAATGTTTGGCAATAGCATCACAGCAGAAATTATATTCATCAACAAGCAACCTTCCGGTTGAATCAAAGAAAAGACCAAGAGACATAGGGCACTGGTCCATCGCAGCCTGTTCTGCCTTATACCTCATAATTTCCTCAAATTTTTCTGCTATTTCCTTGTTCTCTTTCTCAGATATTATTTGGCTGCGCCAATAGGGAGAATCAGCTCTTCCATCAATAACTAATTCGTCTAAGGCAGGATAAAAATTATTCTCTCTGTCAAATCTCAAAATATCAGGGATATATTGAATCACTTCTTTTAACATCAAAGTTTGGATTGAAATAGGAGTTACAACTGAATGATCATTTTCCTTTATCATTTTGCTATAACCCGCATCTATTAAATTTTTTAAACCATTATATGTTTTTTCAAATGCGTTTATGCCTAATTTATCTGCCCCGACAAGTTTATTATGAATTTTTTCTTCTAAAGAATGAAGCTTGATATTCACAGCAACTTTATTCTTACAAAAGAACTTTGCTACTTCCTCATCTATCAAGGTCCCATTTGTGGTTATTACTAGATTGATGTTTTTCTTACTCATCAATTCAATATAATCAAAAAGATTCTTATCTAATAAAGGTTCTCCATGACCATTAATATTTATAGTTTCCCCGCCCATTACAGCGAATTGTTTAATCAAATCTTTAACTTGCTCAGGTTTTAAATCATTTTTATTGTTTTTTGGTTCTAGCCCTTCAATATGAACAGAATCTGTAGCACAATAACCACATCTTAGATTACATGCCTTACCTAACCATAGAGCCATGTATGTTGGTATTTTTTTGTTAACATAGGAATCAGCGATTTTCTCTAAATCATTATACATAAAAATAAGAGGTTTGCTTTTGCTTAATTCTTTTCTTCCTCCAACCAACTTTTCTATTTTTTTCATTTTACAACCAATTTTTGAATATTCTGGTGATTTATTAAAATAATAAATAATTCAATATCGAACTTTAATTATTTATTAGTGTATTATACACTAGTTGGTAGTAACAATAGTATATAAATCTTTCGTTTTTTGTAGGGTTTAGAATACTTTGTTTTATAGATATATTCAATTATCTCAAACAAAAGGATTATAACCTTTTTTCAATAAATTTTGTATTGGGAGGAACAATGGCTCTGGAAGGTTATTCCATTCAAACCAATTCCACTTCTCACATTTTTCAGGTTCCATAACTTTAGCTTCTCCTGAACCATGTTTACAAAGCATGAAAATTGTGATGTAATGCTTCCATTCATCCTTAAAGATATCATTTGTTATTGTTTCAAACCTTATATTCTTGATTTCAATCCCAGTTTCCTCTAAAACCTCTCTTTTTGCACAGTTTTCCAGGCTTTCATTAAATTCAAGATGCCCTCCCGGGAAGCACCATGAACCTTCTCCATGAGAATTTTTCCTTTTTCCAAGAAGAACTTTATTATCCTTGATTACAATTACTCCTACACCCACTTTTGGTTTTTTATCCATACTAATTAAAATTATTTTATCCTTTAATAAACCTTTTGTTAGAAAAAATATGTTTTTAAATGTAAAGTAATAGGCTCTTGAAGTTTTTAATAAGTTACAAGAGAAATATTTGAATAAATAAAAAAATTATTTGATGCACTTGCAGGGCTTGAAGCCTTCGTTTAGTGCCTTTGTCTTTGACTTAAAGTTTACCTTGTTCTTTGGCTTTATGTTTTGTGCAAAAGGGCAGTTTGAGAGATGGAATACCTTGCCCTCTTTTGGAGCAACAAAGATTTTATGTGCTTTTTTTGTGTTTCTCCTTATTATAACCTTTTTTACAGCTTTTTTTGATGCCTTATTCTCAAATGCCTTGATTTTTTCAGTTATTCTTGCTTGGTTTGTTTTTAGCTCACTTAATCTTTCTATTATGCTTTCCATCGTCCTGCCTAATTCTATTATATCCTGTTTAGTCTCTATAATATCACTTTTAGCCAAGCGAAATGAGTTTATGATGTTTTGTTTTATTTGGTCCATTTTTAACCTCTTTAAGTTTATTTACTAATAAGTAACTACAACTATTATATAAATGTTTTGATTTTTAGACATTATTTAGTGATAACATTAATATTAGAAAAATTAAATATTACCCAAAAAGGTGATGTTATATTACCATAATATTTAAATTCTTGATTAACCATGACTATATAAGTAGTAAGATGAAACATGTTGTAAGCATAAGCCTAGGCTCTTCTAAAAGAGATAAAAGTGTTGAGATAGAACTCGGCGGGGAAAAGATTCTTGTTGAAAGAGTTGGTACAGACGGCAATCCTGACCTAATGAAAGAAAAATTCAGGGAACTTGACGGCAAAGTTGATTTTTTTAGTATTGGAGGCGTGCCTCTTGGGGTACATGTAAATGGGAGAGATTATAAAATACCAGTAGTTAAAAAAATCACTAGCAATATTCAGACTAAAATAGTTGATGGCAAGATCCTTAAGCAAACCTTGGAATGGAGAATCGCCGAATTTATTGAGAATAACAGCGATATAGTCCTCAAGGGAAAAAAAGGCTATATGCCGAGTGCAGTTGACAGATGGTTTATGGCAGATTCACTTGAAAAAGCAGGTGTTAAAATGAGGTATGGGGATTTTGCTTCTGCACTTCATATGCCTATTTACCTTCCTTCATTAAAATGGGTTAATTTCATAGCCCCACTTATCCTTTCACCAATATTAAAAAGGAAAGATTTTCGTGATTTATATCCAACAGGCGCAAGGCAGGATGAATTCAAGGAAAGCAATATAAAATATTTAAATAATGCAGAGATTATTGCAGGAGATTTTCTTTATATAAAAGAGAACATGCCTAAAGACCCTAAGGGAATGGTTATAATTACAAACACAACAACTGCAGATGATGTTAAAGAGCTTAAAAAAAGAGGTGTTTCTTATCTGATAACAACAACCCCTCACTATGATGGAAGAAGTTTTGGAACAAATGCAATGGCAGCTGCCTTATTTGCAGTTGCTTATAGCAGGAACAAGGACCTTGATTCTATTATCCAGGAATTTCCTGATGCAGACACTTACATTATTAAAAAGTATGCAGAAGATTTTAACATAAAACCAGAAATAAAAAAGCTTAATTAGGACTTATTAGTCTTTTTTGTAATCAGATATTTTCTTCAGTGCAAATTCAAAATCCTGTTTTTCAATGATTATTTCTTTTATTAATTTTCCTTTAATATCTTTAATTTCAATTTCTTTTTTTTCACAATATCTTTCAATTGAATGAAAGGCAGCAGAATCACATAACTCCTTTAATTCAGCACTAGAATAACCTTCAGTTATCTTTTTTAGGTAATTCAAATCAACACTATGTGATACTGGTTTTTTTCTTGTGTAAATTTCCAGTATTTCTTTTCTTCCTTCCTCATTGGGATTTCCTATATAAATCTTTTTTGTGAACCTACCGGGCCTGACTAATGCAGAATCCAAATCTTGGTACTTATTTGTTGCACCAATAATCACAACTTTTTCCAAGTCAGAAATGCCTTCCATCTCTTGGCAGAACTGACCAAATGATATTCTCGAATATTTATCCATTTCCCCCCTGGAAGTGTATAAACCATCTATTTCATCAATAAAGATAATTGCACTTCTTCCTTTCCTGACATCCTGCCTTGCATTATCAAAAAGTCTGCCCCAGTTTTTTTCAGTTCCTCCTACCCACATAGAATTAATGTCTTTTGGTGAAACTGCATAAAAAGAGGATTCTGTCTGATTTGCAATTATCTTTGCAATTGTTGTTTTTCCATTTCCAGGCGGCCCAATCAGCAGAATTCCTTTTGGCATAGAAGTATTAACTTTCTTAAATAATTCTGGATTTTTAAGCGGCCATTCAATATATTGCTGGATTTCCTTTTTGGCATCTCCAAGGCCTCCAACCATACTCCAATCATAATTTTTAATTTGTGTGATGCCGTCAATCCCTTTAATTGATTTTTTAACAGGTTCTCCTTTTTCATCTTTTATTTCCTCAGTTAAAATACTCTCTAGAAGATTATTAATATCATTGGTTTTATTTAAAGGGCATTCCACAGAAACTTCTTTTGTACCATATCGACTTAAAATATTAAAAACATAATTCTCCCCATTAATTGTTGCTATAATTCTTGCATCAATTGGCACTAACCCTATTTCATCATCAATTATCATGTTAGGAAACTTGTTTAATCCTGTTTTATTAATTCTGAATTTTTCAGCCTTGGATGTTATAAATTTATACAATCTTTTGATTGACTCAAGGTCATTATATTCCTTTGATATTGAAACAACCGAATTCCTTGGATCATTTAACAGGTCATTTATGTATTTGGAATCTTTTATATCACACTCAACAGTAACTTTTAACTCATTACTATAAGAATCATCAAAAATAACTTTATATGTTGAATTTTCCACGCTTGCTATAAAAACTGCTTTAGTGGGATAAACAGAGCCATCATCAGAGGTTTTCATTTGAGGAATACCCTCAAGCTTATTGCCAATATAACCAACTTTGCCGGCAATTTTTTTAATAGTTCCTTTTTCATCAAAGTGATTCCATATAAACTTTGCTGAATAATCTACATTCGGAAATTCCTTATAAATTTCAACTTTATTAAACAATCTTTCATTACCTTCTTCAGATTTTCCAAAAAGAGATTTAACCTTCTTTTCCAAAACAGATAGACTTACCATTTTAGTTAAAAGAGTTTAGTTCTCATATTTAAATCTATCTATCTTCTTAACTAAAAAGTAGTAATTAAATAGAAATTGATAACAGAAAATTGAATAAAATTATGAGTAGCTTAGAGGAAATTATAGAAAGTACACATTTTCTTTTTTAGAGTTTTTATTTGAATTTATACAGGTTAAGGCCTACTTCTTCATTAAACTCACGGTCAACCTCGCCGTCAATAACTTCTATTACTGCCTCAAAGGTTGCGCTTACAACTGCTGAGTTTAAGTGGCCCCCAAATGATTTATTCTCCTGGTTGCAGAGGTTTGCATGTATGTGCAGATAAACCTCTCCCTTCATTGTGGAGATATTTCCATACAATGGAGCAATCTCATGGTCGCCTGTAAGCTCTTTTGAGTAATACTTCTTTTCCTCGATGTTGAATAAGCCAACCTTTGCGCTGTTTGTTGCGCCTAAACCAATAATAGTTCCCAGCTTTATGCTATTGTCCTCGCAGAATTTCTTCAGTGTTGCAACTATTTCTTCTCCCTTATCAATTCTTACAATATATTTATTTCCAAATTTTTTGTATTCCATCAAAAGAAGCAGGCAATGGAAATATATAAACTTTGCTTAACATTATTAATAAACTTGATTAAAAAGTTCAATCATTTCTTCTTTAATTTTATTAACTTATTTTTTATCTCCTGCTCGCTTGGAAGTTTTGTTTTATATTCTGCTACAAAGATTTCTTTCTTTAATCTACCTAATGCATAATGCACTTCTTCAACACCTTTGTATTCACAAAGGATTAGCCCGATAGTATCTCTCTCCCAATTTAGCTGCTCATTTTCTCTATAGTAATTAATGTATTTATTCATCTGACCAATATATTCTGCCTTAAATTTCCCAATTTTAAAGTCTGCAAGAATAGTGCACCTAATCAATTTATGAAATAAAACCAAATCTATCTTATGGATTGTTCCGTCTATAATTATCTTTTTTTCTCTTTCCCCTATAAAGAAATTAGAGCCAAATTCCTGAAGTGTTCTTTCGAATTTTAACAATAACTGACTCTTTAAGTCATTCTCAGAGTAATCTTTTTTTAACTCAAGAAAATTGAAATTATAAGTATCTTTGAATACTTCTTCAGGAGACGGCAGATGCAAAAGCGGTTTAATCATTACTTTCCCTGTTTTTTTGATTTTCCTGTATTCATTATCTTCTACCCTTTTTCTGAGTTCTCTTACACTCCACTTTTCTATTATGGATTGGGCTTCGTAAAACTTGCGTTCTTCTTCTGTCTTAAGTTTTATCAATTCTATATAATGTGACCAGCTTAATTGTTGTGACACTGTCACGACAATTGGATATGCATTATAAAATTGGACAATTCGATAAAGTTCGTCTCTTCTGAATCCAAGATCTTCTGCTAAATTGTCAATTATTTGTTTACCATAATCTGCTCTTTCCTTGTGTTGTAGCTCTTCTCTTAAAATTCTTTCACCTATTTGCCAATATGTTTGGACTTTTATGTTGTCTACAGCTTTGTAAGCCTGTGCTTTGGCTTTTTCTAATAAAAACCTTATATCATTAAGCACTTGGCTATACCCTTCAGAGCTTGTTATAATTTGTTTTTTCATAATCATATTTCTTTATAACTGGTTTATAAAATCTTGTTAGTTTTTTTCGGAAGAAAAAGTAAATTGTTCGTAATTTTTTTAAATTCTCTGAAAATAATTAATATTTATAGAATTAATCTTTTTTTGCTTTTGTTTTCTTTACAGACCTTACTTTTAATCTGCTGTAATTTACCGGATTTTTTATCCTATTGCAAAGATTATCTGGCTCGCATATCTCAATGTCCTTGTAATATGCAGCATTATCGCAATTTGGCGGCAGAATCTTTTTTTTGTTTCTCTTGTGGTATCTTATCTGGGCCAGCAGGTTTTCTTCCCTCAGCGGCTCGTCATTCTTCTTGTTCCATTCAACTATTAATTTTTCTATCTTTTCATAATCCCATCCGACGCTTGTGAGAAAATTTATCAACAAAAAAGAAAATCTTTTTCTTCCGTCTTTAAGCCCTTCCATCCCTTTTTTTATGCATGGCGGAAAAAAATCTTCCTGAAGTGCAAAGCCCAATGGCTCATATTCTTTTTTCTCAAGCTCATTTTCTTCCCCTTCAATTTGTGGCTTGTGGTCAAAGGCTTCTATTATTAATTTCCTTGCTTCCCCTTTTTTTATATTCCTTGTGTCAAGAAACCTAAATTTAGGAATCCTTACTATTTCAGGTTTTGCATTAGACTTATCAAACTCAAGAACTTTATCAGGATCAACTGGAATTGAAGCAAGCCCTGACTTCTCATGCAGGGAATATGCCATTCTGTAAAGATGCCTTGAGGAAACCAATAAAGTGTCAATGAAAAGATTGACCCTTTTTCCAAATTTTGTTCCCTCACATTTTGGACACTTCTTCATCGCAGTATTTTGAATCCTTTCCATGTAAACATTGTCTTTATCACAAATCATATACTTAACAGACTCATCTGCATTTACAATTTTTCCGCATTTTGAGCATATAAACTCAACCTGTTTTTTGTTTTCTGGTTTTAACCTTGCACCGCATTTAAGGCATATCCCCTTTGTGAATTCATCAGCACTTTTTCCTGTTTTTTTAAGAAAACTATTAAACTCATTGCTTTTAATTATCTTTTTTGACAATGCAAAACTCTTCTCCTTGCTGTCAATATAGTCCGCGAGATAACTTACAACTCTTTTTGTTGCCTCTGGAAACAGGGTTCTTGTTTCCTGCCCATGCACTTTTTCAGGGAATGCCTTAAACGGAACGCCTACATGAAATCCCTTATTGCCTGAAAACTTGCAGCTTATAGAGCTTACACCATGCTCTTTTAATGCTTTTATTATTTCATTTGCTATAAGCTTTGTTATCTCCCATACCTCAAAATCAATGTCTATTACCAAATCCCAGCCACTTCTTAAGTTATCTGCGTCCTTTTTGGTCATTGGAGTTGTTAGCTGCAAGGGGTTTCTCCATCGCTCTTCAGAAACATGGAATGATGTAGCTCC
>JAHIFA010000075.1 GCA_018901315.1 Nanobdellota archaeon
AGGATACAATATTTTATCTTTTGATTTTAGTGGTTGTGGTGAAAGTGATGATGACACTTTAACCGTTGAAAAACAGGTTGATGACCTGAATTCTGCTATAAAATTTGTTAAATCAAAAGGTTACCAAAATATAGGTCTTTTTGGTCATAGTCTTGGTGGCTTAATATCTCTGAAATGTTTCACTCCTGAAATTGTGACAATGGTTTTATGGGCTCCTGTAACAAATAAAATAAAGTATAGGTGGGATAAAAGATATTCAAAAGAGCAATTACAAGAGTTAGAAGATAAAGGTTACCTTACTCTAATTAGAGATAAGGGTGTGAGAAGAAAAATATTGATTGACAAGCGAATGCTTGCATATAGAGAAAGTATTGACCAAAAAGATTTATTGAATAATGTTAACTGCCCTATTATGATAATTCATGGTAATAAAGATGAAAGTGTTCCATATACTGATTCCCAAGATGTAATCAAATTGCTTTCAAGCGATTCAGAATTAGAAATAATTGATGGGGCAAACCATGGTTTTTATAATCATCTAGATATATTAATAGACCTTACTAAGAAATGGTTTATTAAGCATCTTAAAAATTGATTTTAGTTATTTTAGGAGAATTTATTTTTGTAATATTATTATATTCCCTTTACCCCTTTTTATCTTTTTCAGCTTACCATCACTTTCAAGCTCTGTTAGGATTAGGCTTATTGTGGCCTGTGAGACAGGAAAATTCTTTCTTATCTCTCGCTGGGTTACACGGCCGCCTTTTTGCTTTATGAAATCATAGATTTTATCCTTTGGATCTATTTCCTCTTCAAGAATTTTTTCTTCTGTTTTTTTCACTGGCTTTCTTTTTTTGAAAAACAAGAATATTGCAGCTATAATAACTAAAATAAAAATAATGTAAAGCCATGGAAAATTATTTGTTTCATCTTCATAAATCTCCTCAAGGCTTATATCCTCGCCCAATAAAAGCAGCTCGCTCTCCTCAGACAAGTCAGGAAAAACTATAAGGTCAACTATATACCTGCCTTCATCAACTATTGTTATATTTTCTTCTGTTGAATAAACATTATAATTGCTTACATAAGTTGCTTTTATTACATACTCGCCAACAGGAAGAATGAATGAGTAAGTTCCATCTTTTAGTATATTTGTCTGCTTTGGCACTGAATCAACCTCAATAACAGCGCCCATTGCAGGATTAAGCGACATATCATAAACAGTTCCGTATATTTCTGCTGCATTAATGCATGGCACTAAAAATATTGAAACCAGTAAAAGCAAGAAAACCAAAAACCTCTTTTTATCCATAACAACAACTTATCTTGCTAAATATAAAAAACTTTCTGTGTTTTTTGCCTTAATTAGATTTTGGCGTTTTAAAGGGTGTTAAAGCATAATAAAGGGTTTTCAGGTTAATCAGCACTTAAATTCTAAAGCGTAAAAAATCATGTTTATAAATTAAAATACTTATATCTATGATATTAAAATCAATTGGAGGCACAAAAATGAAAAAACAGATTATATCTTTAATGATTGTTTTGCTGCTGGTTAGCATGATTCCTGCATCTTTTGCCGAGGAGAATGGCAAACAGTCAAACACAGCAACAGCAAATGTCCAGCAGGTTACTGCAAAAAGGCTTGCAAACATAAACACTGGGCAGATTGCGGCAAAAACAGAAGAATGGAGAATAAGAACAACACAAAGAATCACAAGCAAAATAGGGTCAGCAGAGCAGTTTATGGAAAAACTGTCTGAAGAGCAAAACAACATATTCCTTCACCTTTCAAGAGCACAGCAAAAAGGAATACTTGCAATGGACAATGAGAGTGCATTGCAGGTAATGGAAAAATTCTCACTTAAGCTTGTAAACAAGAGCCTTATGTTCAAGAAAAGAGTGATTGCACAGGAAAAACTCAGAATTGCAGAGAATAACTATCTTAAAGCAAAGCAGAACTACCTTATGGCAATGAACTCATACAAGGAAGCAAAAGGGCTTTTGCTTCAGGAAAAGAAAATGCTCAAGCAATGCACTGATTCTGAAACTGAGGAATGCATCCAGTTTAGAGAAAGAGCTGAAAGTCATTCAAGGGAGATGATTGTTAACAGTGCAAACATGATGATTGAGCATCTAAACAAGATAAAAGAAAAGGTTAACTCATCTGAAGAAATTGATGAGGGTAGAGCTGAAGAAATAATTTCAGAGATTAATGACTATACCTCAGAGCTTGAGGATGCAATAGCACAGGCAGAAGC
>JAHIFA010000076.1 GCA_018901315.1 Nanobdellota archaeon
ATCATAATAATCTGGTGATATTGTTATATTATTGATATATGGCTTTTTTCCAATAACATTAACATAAATTGGTATTGTTTTTGGCTCTGCAGTTGTATTTTGTTCTGAGTTAGTGCTGCTAACACTGTTCTTAAGGCCGGGAGTTCCTCCATGCACTGAACTCTCTTTCCAGCCACTAGCTGTATTTTGCTCAAGTGTTTTATTATTTTTGTATCCCAAACCATCACTTGCATATTCTGTATAGTCTATGCTATCAATTATTGTTGAGGTTGTATCATTCAATGTTATTGTTTCACCAGAATTTGTAAGTAATATTGCAACTTTTAATACATCACAACTTACATTCGGATAAAATTCGTTGAATTTTATATCATCCTTCGCGATGATTAAATACTCGCCAGAATGTATTATTGTCTCAGGTATTGTCTTCCCATCTATTGTCCAACCTATAAGCTCTATTGTCTCCATCTCATTGTTATATAGCTCAATCCATTCGTTGTATATTCCACCCCAATCATCCGAAGGAGCATACATTATCTCATTAATAACAATTGCATCTGCACTCTTTGCCATAAGAAAAACAAGGCAAATTCCAACTAATAAATATATTTTCTTGTTATGCATTATTTACACCCCCAAAATTAAACTAAGATAGCTAGCTAAAAATAGTTTTTAACCCTTTCCAAGAAAAAACATTCAAATATTCGTTATAAAAAGAAATCTTTTGCTTTTTATAGAAGATTTTACAATCTTAGATTAAAAAAGTCTAAAAATTAGAATAAAATTAAATATAATAAAAATTTGATTAAATAATAATTAAAATAAAAAATAAAATTAAATTAAGAAATAAAATTAAAAATAATTAAATTTAAAATTTAATTAAAAATTAGAATAAAGAATCAAAAATTTTAGAATAAAATAAAAATTAAATAAACAAAAATAATAAGCTGCAATTAGAATTCTTAGGCCCTTTTTTATTTACACCTATGTATGGCAAGTATGGGTTTGAGGTTTAGTATTTTAAAATTAGTTTTATTTTTATATGCGCTTGTTATTATATTGCGAATATTTTTCTACTAAATTATCTAACCTCTTTCTTACTAAAGGCACAGCACCTGGAATATGTCCTATAAGCTTTGCAACTTTACCTCCTAACCCACCATAATATAATTTTACAAAACTCCTGCCAAAATAATTTTTATTCAATACGTTATCTCTGTACCATCTTAATGTATCTAATTGTGGTGCTGTTCCCCCATAAACAACAGTTGCTATAAAACAATCACCTACGGTATCTGGTCTGACTTTTGGATCGCCTTTCCAGTCCTTTTCTATTTTTTGATTTCCAAAGAAATCCCGTTCTATCTTAGGGTTACCAAAGAAATCTGTCTCTACTTTGTCATCGCCTTTCCAATCCTTGTCAGCGACCCACTTGCTTGACAACTCACTCTGCCGATATGTTTTTCCATCTTGCTTGATGGCATCATTATCGTCTTTTCCCATTTTAACTCCCACTAATTATCTTCTTGGGAATAGCCTGAATATCATTGCAAGGAATATTCCTGCTAAGATAACTACTGCAGTCACTAACAAAACAAGATATAAGCTTGTGTCCTGGAATGATATCTCTCTTGTTACCTCTCCACCAGTTGGTGCTTCTTGTCCTTCACCCTCTGTTGGTTCAACAATAATAACCCCTTCTTCTTCCTCTTCTGGAACTTCTTCTTCTACAGGAGGTGTTACTACGCACTTGCTTATTACAAGGTCTGTTGAGCCATATGCATTTAACTCAAATTCCTTGTCATAGTAGTCTGATGAGTCATAATACATCTTTGTAACTACTTTATATATCCCTGGTGCAACATCATCACTTACTGTTATTGTATAGGATTTGCTCCAGTCATCTCCCTCATCAATCTCAATATCTTCCTGTTTTATGTTAATTCCCAATGCGCTGTTTTCTATTGTCAATATAAGTTCATCTTCGTCACTGCTTCCAAAATTAACCAGCTTAACAGAAAATGTTGTTTCCCTGTCACAAGATAATGTTGACTGGTCAAACTCTGCTCTCTCAAGCTTCATGTCATGTTTTTCCTTCTTTACTTCAAGAGTAAGTCTCCATTCAACCCTATGTTTTGTGTATGGAGATTTAGCTTCCTTTCCCTCTACAACAATTTTAACATCATAGCTGCCCTCATCAACATTTGTAGGAAGGTCAAATTCAAGTGATTTTATTGAGCTCTTTTTTTCTGCATCAAGGTCAAACTCTTTTGTCTCTTCCTTTAAGTCATCCCCATCATCAATTTTCTTGATTGTAACATAAATAACTATGTCCTCTATCTCTATGTCTTCATCATCCTCA
>JAHIFA010000077.1 GCA_018901315.1 Nanobdellota archaeon
ATATTATTGTATATATTTACAGTAAAATCTATTTCTGTGCCTTCCATGCAGTTTTTTTCCCTGCATTCATAACTTGCATCTATTGATGCTCTTACAAAGAGTATATTAATTAATAATATTAATACAAGAATTTTCAATGTTTTTGTTTTTATCATTTTTATCACCATATATAAATCCCCCTATAAATATTAAGGAATTTTATTATTATTTAAAAACATTACTAAAAAATGGTACTACTAACTTAAATGGATAACTTGTGTACATCTTAGTTGTTTTTAAGAATAAACCAAACAGCAACAAATACACTGGGCAGCCAAATGGAAAACTAAACTAATAAAAGGTTTTTTATACTATTTATATTATGTATTATAATATGCAAAAAGAGGTTTTTATATATATAACACTTCTGTTATTAATTATAATTCCATCTGCATATGCTGTAGATGAGAAGGAAATTTATTCTGGAACTATTTATTCTAATCAAATAAGCACAGTTAATATAACTAATGAAATATTTAGTTTTAGTTTAAGCTCCGCTCATGACAAGGTAGTTATTACTTTACCAACTAATTCATATGTTGTTGTAAAAAATGGCTCATGTGAAACCACGGAAAACTATGAGTTATGTGTTACTAACTCAGAATTTTGGTACCATAACACCACCTTAGATGATGATATCTATAAGGCATCTATTAAAATATACTCATTTCTTTTAGAAACTACAGAAATTGAATTAACAAGAACAGTTGAAACTACAGAGTTCTTGATTGGCGAGCAAACAAAAATAATGGTAACCTTAAAAAACACAGGAAATGTAGAGGCTACTAATATTATTTATTCAGATCCTATTCCAAACTCGTTTGCAATTACACAAATATCAGATTGTGTTGCATATGCTAACAGTACACACAAAACAATTAAATGGTATGGCAGCCTAAATGGAGGTATTGAGAAAAGATGTTCTTATAAAATCAAAGCATTGCAGAACATTACATTTAAATCGCAGGCATCTATAAGCTATAATAATGGAGTTAAACAAGTGCAGAGTAATTCTAAAATCTCAACAATAACTGTTCCTGATTATCAACTGAATATGATTTTAACATTGGATAAGAATGAAGTAAAGTTGAACCAAGAAACCAATTTAAATATCAACTTAACAAATATAAATAATAACAACAGCATTACCATAACCACATTTAAAATAATAATACCAGAAGGATTAGACATATCAGCGCCACCAAAATATCTAATACAAGATTACAAGGAATTAAGCTGGAAAGGTAGCCTAGATAAAGGAGAGACTAAACTATTTAATATAAAACTAAAGAGCAGGTACATAGAAAATTATACACTAAAACCAAGAGCATCCTTTATAATTAATAATATTAGGAAAGAGGTTGAAAAATCAATAAGCCTAAATAGTTATGAAAAAACTTTATCTATAAATTCTATGGTTGATAAAGAGGTGTTAAGCTCTGAGAAATCACATATCTCAGTAGAAATAAAGAACCCAAGCCAAACATATTCATTTAATGATATAGATATAGTAATAGAAAGCGACATGCCTAATTTTATAAAAATAACAGAAAAAATAGGGAATTTAAAGCCATTAGAATCTAAAAAAATTGAGGATATATACTTCACAGCTCCAGAGGTTGTGGATAAGAAAAATTATTCAATAAATTTAAGAATTATATATAAATCTGAGTACAATCAAATATTAGAAGCAAACCAAGAAAAAATTCTTACTGTTATTGGAAAAAAAGAAGTAGTTTCTCCTGTAATAAATGAAACAAGCATAACAAAAAAAGAGGCAGATAATCCTCCTGCGAAACTAAATATTAGTTTAAAGGAGTTATTTAAATCAGGAAAATATAACTTTTCCATTCGTTCACTTATAATCCCGCTTGGAATATTTTTTATTTTTGTTTTGCTTTCTGCTCTTTTTATGGGTTATAAAAGGGGGCACCCTAGACGTTCTTACTAATCAAAATAAGAAAGTTTTGCATTAATCCAGAACTATTAATGCGGGGGATGGGATTCGAACCCACGGACTCACTAAGAGACAGGATTTCTGCCTTATAACTATGTCTTAAGTCCTGCGCATTTGACCAGACTTTGCTACCCCCGCATGATATAGAACAGAAAAATAGAATATATTTAAAGTTTTCTAAAGCTTCTTGGATGCACACCTTGTGCAAAGAAATGAGCCTTCAATTTCCCTTAGGTTTGTGGATGGAAAACCGCAAGCCTCACATATGCCATCTGATATTGGTCCGCCAAAAATTGGTTTTCTTGTTTCTTCTCTTAGCTCAAACTTTTCAACCATTAGCTCAAACAGCTCTGGTTGTATTTTAAGTATATCTTTTAATGTAAGCAAGCCAATCATCTCTTTTTTATCCATGACTGGCAGGTGCCTTACATCACTATCTTTCATTTTTTTTAAAGCATCATAAATATCTTTTTCGGGGCTGATTGTTATAACTTTTTTTATCATTACTTCTTCAGCCTTTAATTCTTTAGGGTTTAGTTTTTTTGCAATAACCCTTCTTACAATATCCCTATCAGACAATATGCCAAGAAGCTTGGAATCCTTTATTATAACAAGGCTTCCAACATGATTGTTCATCATCTTTAAAGCACAATCTTCAATAGAAGTTTCTGGTGAAACAGAAACAGGCTTTTTTGTCATGGCATCGCATATTTTATAACCTGTCTTATAGTTTAAGCTCATATAAACCCCCAAGACTAACACAATGTCCTTCTAGTTAATAAACTTAAGTAAAATAGAAAATATATAATAAAGAATATAATCAAAAAAGGTTAAAAATCAATAGTTAATCAATATTTCTACATTCTTGCCAAAGATTTTTTTCATATCTTCAAATATTGGCTCTTTTATAAAGACTTTTGACAGAATCTCTATCTTCAAGAGCTCTTTCTCAAGATCTTCAAGAGAGCTCTTGGTGATTTTTCCTAAGCCACCATTTGGAAGTATTTCTGCCTTAGTAATTCTTTTTTCCTCTTGGTCAATGTCATGTATGACATAAGCATTTTTTCCAAGCAAAAGTACCTCTCCATATTTGTCTCCGTATTTAACTCTTATCTTTGTCTTTTCAATTTCTATTCCCCTTTTTCTTTGTATATGCTCAATCATAAACCTAATAAATTCCTGGGAGTTCTTTTTAACCTTCTCTACCTCTGCCTTTGTCAGTTTTTTTTCATCATAATCATTCTTTGCCTTCATTATAGCATGCAATATTCTTAAGAACTTTGCAGGTATTTTCCCTTTGCTTATTATTTCTTTCTCAAATATATTAACTATTTCTGAATCATTAGCACTCTCTATTCCCTCAAGCCTTAGGATATCTCTTATTATTGTAACAATAGTGTCATAAATATGGAGCATTGACTCTTTTTCTTTTATTTTCTCTATCTGGCTGAATAATTTCTTTATTCTTTTCAGATAGTTTTCTGCGTTTTCCAATAATACATCTACTTCTTTGCCGCTAAGTTCCTTTTCTTTTCCATGCTCAAGATCTTTCCTGACCTGTATGTTGTTTTCAAGTATCTTTACATATTTTTCCTCCAGCATTTTCTCTTTTTTTACAAACAGCTGCCTCATCAGTTCAGGAGTTTCTTTTGGTGTTGGAGGTGGAACACCATAAAGCATAAGTGCTGCCTGGCTTGGTGTTAAGATAGCCCAGAATGTATCTTCCATTCCAAGGTCCCTTATCTTAAATTTAACATGCTTTAGCATCTGTTCTCCGCTGTTCATATACATATCAATTGCCTCTGCAGATGGCTTTATTTTGCCCATTTTTAACAGCTGCTTCCATGGCATGAATATTCCCCTGTCATAGAATGGAACCCCATCCCTTAAAAAGGTGAATATTATTGGATTTGCCTCTTTTATATTATCCCAGAAGTCTGTAAGTATATATACCTGGAT
>JAHIFA010000078.1 GCA_018901315.1 Nanobdellota archaeon
CTGCAGTTGGTATGTTAATGCATCATTATCTGCATCAGTTGCAGCAGTCCAGTTATATCTTGGAGTCCTATTTGTGAAGAATGAATCATTATTTTGTGGATATGAGAGATTAACTTGAGATGGCAGGCTGTTCAATACAGTAACCTGTGTTGTGTTATACTTTGTAGTGTTTACTGTTGCGTCGCCAGCCCAGAACTCTGCTATAAGAGTTGCTCCCTTGTTGAAGCTTGTGCTTGAAAGGTTTGCTACATTTGTATTGGTTCCATTAGTAACAACAAGAGAATGTTCTGAACCAGATGCTGTTCCATTAACGTAGAACTGCGTATATGCTGTTATTGTATCCCCTACATCAGGGTCTGTAACTGTTAGGTTTAGCATGAAGTCTGTGTTTGTGTAAACATTTGTTGGACTTGTGGCATTTGCTGTTATTGTTGGCGCTGTGTTTGCTGCTGTTATATTGCAGCATATCTTTGTTGAATAATCAGTGCAGTTTCCAACATGGGCATTTGTGCTATTGGAAACAGATGCAATACAAGTGTCATAACCACTGCAGCTTGATTCATAACTACAATTCAATAATCCATCACTGCTGCTTATACATACATTAAAGTTATAGTTTGACTCATTATTTAGCTCTGCGTGTGCATTTGTCTGGTTGGAAAGATGCAATAGTGTGAAATATTCACCTGAGCAGCCTGTTCCAATATTTAATCCAGCAGTATCATTACAGCAGATTTTATAATTATAGTTTGAGTTGTTGTTCAATTCAGCATGTGCATTTGTTTCATTCGATATATGGAATATGTCTGTATAAGAGCAGCTTGTTATAACATTGCATGAAAGGCTTGTATCTACAAAATGAGATGAAACTATGAGTGCTAAAAACAAAATTCCCATTTCAAAAAATATTTTTGTGTTACTCATTCTTTTTCCTGAACCTTCTATAGACTGTTAAAACAGTCCTGTAATTTCGATTGATGAGCTTTGCAATTTCCTTGTAACTTATACTTTGTTCTTGTTTTAAGTAACTGACAAGATTTTCAAGCACGCTGAATTTCCTATTCTGAAAGATTTCAACAGGAATAAAAATATCAGATTTACCCTTAAGTTTTTTAGGCATCTTTTTCTTTGCCCTTTGGTATGTAATCCAGATTGTTTTGCTGCTTCTGTTCAAGAGCCTTGAGATTTCAGCATAACTAAGATTGTGTTCTTCTTTTAGATATTTGACAATAGTCTCCAAAGCGCTTAATGAATTGTTTTTAAAGATAAAAACAGGCAGAACATTCTCTTTTAGCTGTTCTGTTAAAAAAGAAACAACCTCTATTTTTTCAGGCTTGGAAAGTGATTTAAGCCTTGAGAATAGGATTTCTTTGTATGGAGTGTTATTCAACATATACCTAATTATGTAATCCTTTAATATATAAATCTTTCTAAGTTTTACTTATTATGTAACCCTAAACAGACAAAAATAGAATTATGTAATCCTTTTAAACTTATTATGTAATCTTATCGATAAAATAGTGTATTCTTTAGTAGAATTATGTAATCCTTTTAAACTTATTATGTAATCCTTTTTACTTAATTAGAATATTAGTCATAATTATAAGCCCTGACATCGTCGATGGTGCCGTTGAAATTCTTATTTGATAACAAAACCATAATCATCACCTCTTTTGAAAACATAATATCTTGCCCTGCCCTTACCTTTCCAGACTAACATTTTCTTTTCTACTAGTTGTAGCAGTTCTTCATGAGCTGTTGCACTGATGCTAATATTATTAGGAGCATCAACAAAGAATGTTTTTGATTGCTCAGAATCGAAAGCATATTCACTAACGTTCATAGCTTCCGATATGAAATCGGAAGTTTTATATATTTCAACGTTTTTATGTTTTTTAACATAATTAGAGGTACTGAGAAATGCAAGCATTTCTGGTACCTCATCATAAAATTCAGAGGTATCTAAGATGGTAAGCATAACCTTATCTGTTCCGGAATCAGTTAAAGACCAAATGAAAAAATTTCCAGAAATTAACTGGTCAGGATTTATAAGAGTATCCATTGAAGCAAAAGCTAAACAACTATCCTGGAAAGAAGAAATGTTAAATAAACTCAAACAAGAAGATGAAAGCGGGTTCACAGAGTGGTGTATTGAGATGGGTCGCAAGGTAAACAAAGGTATTGCTGAACGACTTAGGAAAGAAAAGCTATTGTGATCTAAAATGAAATTTGTAGTAGATGCTAATGTCTTATTTGCATTATCCAAACCTTCAAGTGTTGCTAATTCTCTTTTTTCTAAATTTTCATTGAAATTATTTGCTCCTGATTTTGCGTTAATTGAACTTCACAAATATAAAGGCGAGCTATCAGATAAATCAGGAGTTGATTTTAACTCTGTAATTAAATCCATTAAAGAAAAAGTTGTATTCGTAGATAAGTCAGAATATTCAGGACTAATTAAGGAATTTTCCTCTAAAATTTCTGATCCAAAAGATGTAGTATATTTAGCATTAGCATCAAGATTGAATCTTCCTATCTGGTCTAATGACAAACATTTCAAAGAGCAATCTTTAATTTCTGTATTTACAACAGAAGAATTACTTGAGCTACTCTCTTCATAAATACTATCTCTTGCATTAAAGTTAGATTGCCCAATGTTCTGTTCCATGTTCCAGTCTCTCGAACAGCTTCTTGCTAAGCTGGCACGCAGGTCCGGCATAAAGCTGGACGCGCTCACTTCGTTCGCACTACGTGCTCTTGGTATGCGGACATCGTCGATGGTGCCGTTGAAATTCTTATTTGATAACAAAACCATAATCATCACCTCTTTTGAAAGCATAACATCAAAGCTTTCATCCAAACCGAAAAGCTTAAATATATCCTTTGTATGCACATAATATAAATAATTACACTCAGAAGGCATAACCTTCTGGTGTCCTAAAAATCCATATGGATTTTTATGATTTTGGAGGTCTAACATGGGAACAATAACACTATCTCTACCAGATGAATTAAAGATTAAAATGGGTAAGTTAGATTGGATTAATTGGTCGTCTGTAGCAAGACATGCATTTTCCAGAACATTAAATGATGCTAAAGAGCTGGAATTAATAAGGAAAGTAAAGGAAATATCTGAGATATCTGAATATGACAATAGGGAAGTTAAAGAATCTGTTTTTAAGGAATTTGTTGAGTCTGTAGAAAAGACTTCTAAAAATCTTAAGTCTGGCAAGCTCAAGCCAATGACTTTGGATGAATTCAACAAGTGGTGCGATTCCATATGAACATTGATACCTCGAGGATTGAAAAGCTCCTGCGAAAGCTGAAGCAAAAAGATCCTGCTTTGTTCAGGGCTGTCCAGAGAAAGATTAACCAAATTGCTCAATTGGATAGGGAAACTATCAATCACTTCAAAAATCTTAGAGGAAATATGAGTAACTATAAAAGAGTCCATATTGGCTCCTTTGTCCTTATGTTCAAAGTTGAAAATGATACTATTATTTTTGATAAGCTCAGGCATCATGACGAAGCCTATTAAGGCATATTTTTTATTCATTATTCTCACCCTCAACGGTTTCGTCCGTTGACACCGATGTGCGACATTCAACTTCGTTGAAGTCCCACTCGCTCGCTTCGCTCGCACTTTGCCTCACTTCGTTCGCCCAATCATTAGCCATTAAACATCCTCCAGTTTTCTCCCGCACATCTTCCCATTTTCCTGAAAATCTTCCGCCCAGCTTTAATTCCACTCATTAAACATCCTCCACTTTTTTCGTAATTCTTCCGCCCCATTTTAGTTTTGATGGCTCATTACCAACCACCGGCACCATCGACCATTAGCCACTAGCTATTAGCCATTAGCCACTAGCCATTAGCCACTAGCCATTAGCTATCCTCCTATTCTCACCAATCCCTTGTTATAGTCTCTCTCTATCTGCTCCGCTGTCCTGGCATAATTATACGCTGAGTAACACTACGTGTTACTGGCGCCACTCGCGCTGCGCGCTCTTGGAATTCTGACATCATCGATGGTGTTGTTGAAATAATCACTCACTTTTCAATAACCATACCCAAAGGGGTATGAACACAATTTCTTTATCTCCAAATTTACTTTTTTTCTCTATATCTTTTGTTATTACTATTCCACTTTTTAAGTTATATTTTTTCATAAATATTAATAGCCCTCCTAGTTCTTTTTTTTGTACATCATTTCTATATTTGACCTCTATAGGTATCACTGGTTCAGTAAGAATAAAATCAACCTCTCTCTTTTGAGCATCCCTATAAAAAAATCTTGCATTGGAATTTATTAAAACAATATTCTCTGCTATTTTTCCTTCTTGGTTAAAAGTAGGTTTAATTATTGTAGGATAAGCCTTTTTTAGCTTTTTTTCTGAAGTTAGTCTATTTGTGGAATAGTTGTAAACCCTTTTTAGCAACATACTATACTCCAGGTATGAAATATATTTTTCTATAGTTCTTCTGTCTCTTCCTAACTGTCGCGAAAGGCTTTGGTAATCAACCAGCATTCCTGGATTATCTAATAAGATGGAATAAATTCTTTTTAGAAGCTCCCTATCTCCTATTTCATATTCAACTGGGAGGTCTACGTAGAGAATTCTATCAATTATTGTATGCTCGAGATAATCATTAAGTTCATTGTTATCCATGCCCATGGTCTCAAAAAAGAGCCCTTGTTTTATGTATTTATTTAAGAGGGGTTTTATTTTGTTTTTTGCTATTTTCTCTGTTGGCAATTTGTTGAATTCTAAGTATTCTTTAAAGCTTAGTGTTCCTATATTGTAGAATGTAATCCTTCCAGCCAGGCTTTCTTTTGCTTTAGCAAGAGCAATATTGGCAGAACCTGTAAGAATAAATTTTATATTTGGATATGTGTCATAATATGCTTTTACTTTGTTTTGCCAGTCTTCCAATTTCTGTATTTCATCCAGGAAAAGGAAAATCTTGTTTTTCTTAATATCTTCCTGCAGCACTTGATCTGCATAAAACTCTAAAAGTTCTTTTAACTCTGCCTTGGATTGGTCAAATGAAAAATAGAAAATATGCTTATTGGAAATATTATTTTCCAACAAATATTCTATTAATTGGAACGTCAGTGTACTCTTTCCGGTTCTCCGCAAACCCTTAAGAATTATTATGCGATTGTTGGCAAGCCCATTTAATAGCTTCTTGTACACTATTCTTTTATACTCTTTTATATAACTAGGGTTTGCTTTGCCTGTGCTCCAGTGCTCGTTTTGTTCCAAAATTAGGTTTTCATCAAACATTTTGCATCACTCCAACATAGTTATGTACATGTTTTATAATTTTAAATACATTATGATGTACATATATTTAAATCTTTTGTTTATTTTTCCTTAATTTTTTTAGAAATCCCGCAAATCTTCTGTCCCATCCTAACCAATCCTCACCAACCCTTTGTTATAGTCCCTCTCTATCTGCTCAGCAGTTCTTGCATAATTATAAATTCTGGCATCGTCGAGGGTGCCGGTGAAATTCTTATTTGATAACAAAACTATAATCATCACCTCTTTTGAAAACATAATATCTTGCCCTGCCCTTGCCTTTCCAGACTAACATTTTCTTTTCTACTAGTTGTAGCAGTTCTTCATGAGCTGTTGCACTGATGCTAATATTATTAGAAGCATCAACAAAGAATGTTTTTGATTGCTCAGAATAGAAAGCATATTCACTAACGTTCATAGCTTCCGATTCCTTAACAAAATCGGAAGTTTTATATATCTGCACATTATCCACAGTATACACAAAACTTTGTGGAGGTGCCAAAATGCCAAATATAACATTATCACTACCCAAGGACCTAAAGAGTAATATGGATAAATTACCAGAAGTAAACTGGTCTGAGATTACTAGAGAGTTCCTATCAGAAAAGGTTAAAAGGCTGGTATTACTTAAAAAATTAGACAAAATGCTGGAAAACTCTGAGCTGACTGAGAAAGACTGTATACGCATGGGAAGAGAAGCTAAGAAGTCCATGCATGACAAATTCCTAAAAAAGGTTGCATAAATGCTTCTAGTTGTTGATATGAACATATTATTCTCTTTTTTTAGGAGATCCTCATTTACAAGAGAGTTATTAACTAATCCTAACCTAAAGTTATGTTCCCCAGCGTATGCACTGGATGAGTTAAACAAGCATTTGGATGAGCTTATGTCGAAGGCTAAGATAAGCATTGGTACCTTTGAGTTATACAAGACATTACTCTCATGGTTTGTTGAATTTGTGCCTTTGTCAGGATATAGGGATTTCAGGAATGAAGCTGAATCAATATGCCCTGATCCAGATGACACACAATATTTTGCATTGGCACTGAAATTAAGCTGTCCAATCTGGTCCAATGATAAGAGACTAAAAGAGCAGTCTTCAGTTAAGGTATTTACAACAGCAGAATTAATTAAGGAATTTGGATTATAATTTACATATCCATATATTATCTTACTCCATCTTCCAATCATTTTTTCATTCTTTTTCTGTTTTTTAATTTTTTTATCCATTTTCCTGCAAATCTTCCGCCCAGCTTTAATTCCACTCATTAAACATCCTCCACTTTTTTCGTAATTCTTCCACCCCATTTTCTTAACTTTGATGGCAACCATTAACCATTAGCTATTAGCCATTAGCTATTAGCTATCCTCCTATTCTCACCAATCCCTTGTTATAGTCTCTCTCTATCTGCTCCGCCGTCCTAACACAAATGGAAATCCATTTGATATACTGAGAAATTCCAAAGGAATTTCTGGTATCCCAAAAACCAATAGGTTTTTGAGGAGATTGTGCGACATTCAACTTCGTTGAAGTCCCACTCGCTCACTTCGCTCGCACATTCAGACCTAAAAAATCTACCAAAACAAATCTAAAAAACCAGAAAAACCCAGAATCACTCCAACACTTCTCACTAACCCCCACTATCCACGTCACAAACACTCACCAAATCCTGCTAGCAATATCTATCAGTTAACTCAATGGCAAAAGACTAAATATTTTCAGATAACCCAAGAAAATTACAAGTAACCCCCTCATTATTCCGAAAAAAACTAACAAGATTTTATAAACCAGTTCTAAGAAGATATAACCATAAGATCTCAAAACCAACAAAGTTTGATGTACCCAAAGTATAACTAAAAAATAAAAAGACAAAAAAGACAGAATCAACTAAGTTTTGTCTTTTTGTATAATTAAGAAAATGATAAAACCAAACCCCTTTACACCAAGATCAGGAGAAGAACCAAGAGTATTCTTAAATAGGAATGATGAAACTGATTTCTTTAAAAAAAAGATTAAATGAATGTAAGAAGGGGAGGTTTAACCATTATGTGATTAATGGCGAATGGGGAATTGGCAAGACCGCATTATTAAAATACTTCAAACTTATTGCTCAACAAGAAAATTGTTTGTGTGCATACTTTGTAGCTGAACAATTTGAGAGAGAAACTAGTGATATTCTCTTATCAGTTCATATCTTACAATCCATTGTTAAATTTTTACCAATTAAACCAGTAAAAAAGGATAGTTTTCTAAAGACTATTAAAGGATTTGGAATACAAGTATTTGGCTCAGGATTTAATTTGACATTGGAAGTTGATAAGAACAAAATAGTAGATTCTCAAATTCTACTTCAAGATGGTTTGAGAGGGATATGGGATGATGTAAAAGAGAAAACAGAATTAATTGTGGTCTTAATAGATGATGTTCAGAATTTTAAGTAAGTTTCAAGAATATTCACAACATTAAAAAATGTTTTGTCTTCTGATGATATTTTAAATGAAACAAGATTTCTATTTGTTCTATCTTCTACAATAGATGGATGGGAACAGTTCATAGTAAAAAATCATCCCGTAGGTAGATATTTTATTCCAAGAAGAGAATTAAATTATTTTAACAAAGATAACGCAGAAAAATTAATTTATGAAGTATTAGATGGAACTGGTGTTAGATTTTCAGAAAAAGTTATAGACTTAATATTTAGTTATACAAATGGTCATCTATTTGAAATACATGCTTTATGTTCAGCTTTATATGATTCTTCAATCAAAGGAAAAGTTGATAAAAAAGAATGGGAAGCGGGGTTTGAACAAGGATTGTTATATTTAGGAAATGCTGTTTTTGAAAATATATTATTAGAGGTTAGTGAGAAAGAAAAAGAGACTATGCTTTCTTTATCCTTCTTTGATAATCCTGTAGTCCAAAATGAAATATCAAACAAATCAAAACAGCTTGGGTTGCATATAATTGATATTAACAAACACCTAAGAAGATTAACTGAAAAGAGAATAATAGAAAACCCTCAAAGAGGTATTTATTTTATTAAAGATAGACTATTTAGAGAATATATAAAAATATTTCGCAAATGAAAACTGAAATGTGCAATCCCGGCACAGTCTCTAGGGCATTAAGTTCTACTCTCTGGAATCCAAACCAACTCCTAAAATTACGGCTGAATCAGGTAATTATATAAACTTAAACAAACTTAATATCATTGGTAATGTAAAATGGCAACCAAAAAACAATTAAATATATTGAAAAAGAAAATAATACTTATATTGAAAAAAAACCATATAGTCAAAGCAGGAATATTCGGATCTTATGCCTGTGGAGAGCAAAAGAAAGATAGTGATATTGATATTTTGGTTGAACCTCCAAAAGGCATTGGATTTGGATTTGTAGGGATTCAATTGGAACTTGAAGATAAATTAAAGAAAAAGGTAGATTTGTTAAGTTATA
>JAHIFA010000079.1 GCA_018901315.1 Nanobdellota archaeon
AGTCAATTTTTATCTTACCTCTTTTTTTCATAGGATATATTATCTTTGATTTACCCATATATAAAACCTCACTTTTTTTGATACTACCCTAAAATAATTATTTATATTTAAAACTTTCTATAATAATTTTGAATTTTTTCCGGATGTATAAAATCCTATGGCCCTAGACATCTTGAATTTTTTTCATTTCATTTTTGACACCCAACATCCAGTAGAATTAACAGCTCATGTTTTATTTTTTTAGATAAACAGTTCTTGTTGGGAAAGGTATGCTTATGCCTTCTTTCTTAAGGGTTTTGTAGATAACACTGGTTGCATTCTCTTTTGTTCCATATCTTTTCGCAACATCATCAACCCAGAACTTTGCATCAAAATCCAGAGAAAAATCATTCATCTTACTGAAATAAACAGAAGGAGCTGGCTCATCAAGAACATTTTCAACTTTCTTTATTGCTTCGATTATCACTCTTTTTACTTTATCAACATCAGAGCCGTATGCAACGCAAAATTCAATAACTCCTCTTGATTTGATGCTTGGCTGGACATAGTTTTGTATTTTTGAGTTAGCCATCATGCCATTTGGTATAATAATAATATCATTATCCCATGTCTTTATCTTTGTGCTTCTAAGGCTAATATCATAAACTATCCCGCTTTCTCCTGGGTCAATTTTTATTCTGTCACCAATCCGGTATGTCTTGTCAAGTATAATTGAGATTCCACCAAATATATTTGAAAGGCTGTCTTTAAGGGCAAATCCAAGTACAATTCCTGCTATTCCAATACCAGCAACCAACCCCGTTATATCCTTATCCCAGATGTTCAGTATAAACATCAAGCAGGTAATAATCAAAACAACCTTTGATAATTGATGTACTAATGGAAGCATGGCATCAACGCCAGATTGTGTTCTCTTTGCCCAGTTGGTTCCCCAGAAGTTAATGAACATTTCAATAAGTATTATCACAAAATATACAACCAAGATTGCTATAAAAGAATTAATTATTCTTGAGATCAATAAGTTCATAATTCCAAGATGCAGCAGCACAAACCTTACACCAATCAAGACTATAACGTATGTTAAAAATGGCTCTGTTTTTTCCAAAAGCACATCATCAAACTTTGTTTTTGTTTTCTCAGTTATTTTTTTCAAATATTTTCTTAAAACAACTGCAACTGTTTTTGCTATCACCACAAATAAAAGAAAGATTAATGCTGCTTCTACATACGGATTCTTGAAAATTTCTATTATAGTGTTTAGTTCCATATCTTTTTTTGAAATAGGGATTATATTTATAACTTTCTCTTTATTTAGAAATAGTAACAGGCTTGTTTTCCTTAACTACAATAGAATAAGAGTTTGGTATTTTCTTTGAAAATCTTTTTAGTGCATTCTTTGCAATTTCAATGCCCTCTTTATTAACCCTGACTATGCATACCTTTTGCCCTTTTCTAACCTGAGCAGCTGCACCAATAGGCTTTCCAAATGACTTTTTCATGCCTGTTGACATTCTATCTGCACCAGCTCCGCTTGCCAGTGGATTCTCTCTTAAAATATGAAAAGGATAAATCATTATCTTCATGAAATAACCCATTTTTCCAAGTCCTTTTTCAAGGACCCTGTTGCTTGTCTGCCTTGCTGATTCAATTGCATCATGCCTTATCTGCAAATCACTCTTTGAAACAAGCTCAAGAGTATAATTAAATTCTTTTTTTGGGTCTCCCATCTCAAACCTCACTATCTTTAGGTTAGGGCTTGACCTGATAAAAGACTTTTTTCTGAACTTTGATATTCTTGTGTAAGGTCTTTCAACTTTCCTGTAAGCTGCAAACTTTCTTAATCTTGCCATGCTTTTTGGGAATTGTGGATAATTTAAAAAGCTTTCTAAAGGGTATTTGATTATAATAGAAAGTTTTAAATATAATTACTATATTAGTATACTTTATTCAAAGAGGTGGTTTTAATGAAACTAAAACATATAAAACATAAGAAAGGAGGAATGGAGATATCTATTAATACAATTGTGGTTTTAATTCTGGCAGTGACAATCCTAGGTGTAGGACTTAAATTTATAAATGATATGCTCAAACCAGCTTTTGAAGACATAGATGAGCAGAGGGAGCAGAGAAGAAATGAGTTTATTGATGAATTAAAGGAAAGCGGCGAGAGATTTACTTGGGATATGAATTTTAATGAGATGAAGAAAGCTGAGGAAAAAACAATTTTCTTTGGTGTAAAAAATGAGTTAGATAGAACAATGGCATTTGGTGTAAATTTTGGGTGCACAAGTTCAATAGATGAAGAAGCAGAACCTGCAGATGATGTAACCTTTAAATTCTTTAGTCTAACAGAGGAGATTATAAAAGATGATGTTGCTGTTGACACTGTTGTAATAAAAGTAGAGCCTACTGCAAAATCAACAATCTACAGATGTAAAGTTATTCTAGGCGAGGATGGAGAAACCCCAGAACTTGATGAACTAGAAGAATATTATGCTTCGAAATCATTCCAGATAAAGGTTAAGTGATTTGAGTTTGATAGAGGACATTTCATGAAACATGAATATTTTTTTTTAATATTAGTCTTTATTATGTTATTTGCTAGCGGGTGCAAGGAATGCAAAACCAGCCTGGATTGCAATGATTATGTAAGGGAAAACTATGGCTCTTATTCTGAGGATTGCCTTGATGTAAACTGCATTAAAAATAAATGCATAGTTGATGTTGAGAATAACTGCTGTGGAAATAATGATTGCGAGAAAACTGAGTCAGAATGCAATTGTCCAGCTGATTGCGGTAAATGCAGCGGCAAGGCAAAGGTTCAGTCAGGCAGTAAAAAAGTTGATGCAGAATATCTTGAATATGGATGTGAAAACAATAAATGCATGTTAACTTTTGACAAATCAGTTGTAAGAACCCTCGATTTATATGATGATAAAACCTTCTCCTATTTTAAGTGGGATATAATGACTTCAATTGACCAGCCATTTGATATTGACAATTCAAAGTTTAAGGTCAGTATTGAGCTTAAAGACACAGATGAAGATTTGATACTTCCAGTGGTTATAACGAGACTGAAGCTTATTGATGGGGTTGAAAAAGGGCTTATAGTCGGACAAAAGGATACTGAAGCAACACTAACTATAATTGGAGATTTTGTAATAGAAATAATACCTATAAGACCTGATAGTATGAAGGATATAGAAGATGAGAAAAAACTTGAACTTGTGATAGAATATACCTATAAAACAAAGGAAAAAACTGGGAGTGACAGTGAGGGGGAGCCAATCTATAAAGAAAAGATAGAGAGA
>JAHIFA010000080.1 GCA_018901315.1 Nanobdellota archaeon
AAAAAAGGGAGCATTCCAAGAGAAAAATTAACTGCAAGGGAAATAGAAGAAATTAAAAAAGAGAGAAAAGAGCTTGAAAAAGAAAGGGATAGTATATACAAAGATCTTGAAAAAATGAGAAGTAACAGCCAAAAATACTATGAAATTAAAACAAAATTATATGAAGGGGGTATGGAAGACCTGCTAGAACGCTTTCTTGATAGGCCTTTTTCACCTTTTCCTCAGATAAAAAGAGTAAGAATCAGCAAAGAGCAAGCAGAAGAAATACTGGGAACATACATTAACATAACAGAATCAGAGATAAAAAGATTAGATAGCATACTAAAACAAGAAAGGCCAGAGGCATTAATAGAAAAATATAAGGAATATCCAAAGGTTAAGAAACTTCTTGAGAAAATAGTGCAGGATATAAAAGAAAATCCCCCAAAAAAGGCTTCACCTATAATGGGAATTGTCATACCAAGACAGGAAGAAGAAGAGGAAAAGCAATTAGAGAAATATAAATTAAATATGATAGTAAATAACAATGAGACAAAGGGATTGCCTGTTCAGTTCGTTGAAAATCCCACTATACAAAATATGATGGGTGATGTACAGCATGATCCCTATGGTTTAGGAGGTCACAAACCACATATGAGGGTAAAGGCAGGGAAACTGCCAAAAGCAAATGGAGGGATATTAATAACTGATGAATTAATAACTATCTTCAAAGATCCTGCTCTGAGTGATTATTTATTAACAGCACTTGAAGAAAAAAAAGTAAGAATAGGGGGAGGACACGGCCTTGTTAGTGGTGGTACATCTGCAGGAATAGAGACAGAGCCTGTATTAGCAGGTTGCATAATAATTGGATGTGCAAATGTGGACATAAGGCAATACACATCACCAAAGATGTCCCGAAGGTTCAAACATAAAATTCTTTTTGATGCAAATATGCTTAACACAAAAGAAAACCATATAGCATATGCCAACTTCATTGCCCATGAAGTTAATAATTATAACAAAAATCCAGACAATAAGGAAAAAATACCTCACTTTGCACCAGATGGTGTTGCTACTATAATAGAGGAGGGAGCAAGATTTACAACAAGGTTTGGAAATGCAAACAAGGAAAAATATTTAACAAATATCTTAGATCCTATGAAAGATATTGTACAAAGGGCTGGCTTGAAAGCAGTGGATGATAAAAACAATATTGTGAGAAAAAAACATGTTGAACAGGCTGCAGCTGATATAAGAAAGCCTGCCTTAAAAGAACAGATAGACTATGCTGAAAAAGTAAAAGATGGAACAATTGTCTTGCATACAAAAGATAAAGAGATTGGTTATGTTAATGGTTTGGTTGTTTATCCTGATCCCTTTAAAACAGAGTTTTTTGGTTTTCCTGCCCGCCTAGAGGCAACTGCCTCAGCAGGCAATAAGGGTTTAATCAGCATAACAAAGGAATCAAAGCTGAGCGGAGAGGTTTTTACAAAGAGTCATGAAGTGATTATTCGTTATTTCAAGCAGAAGTATGAGCAAGATGCCCCTCAATTTTATGAGGCAGGACTTGACTTTAATCAGCTTTATAATCTGCTGGAAGGGGATTCTGCAAGCATAGCAACAGCAGTAGCATATCTGAGCTCATTTTCTAATATTTCTATAAAGCAAAATATTGCAGTAACAGGAAGCATGAACCAGAGAGGGGATGCGCAGGCAGTAGGAGGAATAAATGAAAAAATTGAGGGCTTTTACAGATTATGTAAGGAGCAGGGCCTAACAGGAGACCAGGGAGTAATAATACCAAAGGCAAATGAGCAGAGCTTGATGCTTGACAAGGAGCTAATAGATGATGTAAAAAAAGAAAGATTCCATATTTATGCTATTTCCAAGTTAGATGATGCATTGGAAATCTTGACAGATGAATCTGCAGAAGAAGTACATAACAAAGTAAGAGGAAAACTTGAAAAATACAGCCAAGGACATATTAAAAGCGTTTATGATATATTAAAAGTGTTTATCAGAGAGGATAATTAAAAGGCCACAAAGATTATGAAGAAAGGATGAAACTAAAAGCATCCTAATTCTACTACTACTTTTAAATGATTATAAAATCAAAAACTTTAAATAGATACTGTATTCTTGCAATAACTAAAATGTCAATTGAGTATGAAATAAATAATAAAGATGTAAGAACAATATACGATTTAGATATAACAAAATTTATAGATGAATTTCTTTCACCTCATAACATAAAAGACTCTATTGGTTTTATGAGTATGGAACTTATAACTCTAAAAAATGGAGAAGAGCTAAAGACTTACCGTAAAACTGTTCAAGAATTAGTTGAAAAACCCAACTTAAAACAAACTATAGAAAATCTTGTTTTAAATGATTATAAATTAAAATCTCTGAATGATGAAAGAGAAGAGATGCTTGGAACAAATATCCCTATAAAACTTAAAAAGGGTCTTTTATATCTGAGTAAAGACAACATTCATAAACTTATTTCAATAGATTATAATATCCTAAAATTTTATTGTGATTTAATTGATAAAACCCAGAAGATTGAAAGTGAATCAAAATTTCTTCAAAAAATTAAGGAAGAAGGAAAAAATATAACTGATGATGAATATTATCAAGCCTCAAAAAGAGCAGTTGATATGATAGAAAATTTTGGGGAAGCAAAGCTAAATGTTTTCTATGATTATTTTGATAATGTAAAAAATGTATATAGTTTAGGGTTTAATCCTAAAGAAAGAAAAATCAGTGAAGTTTTTGGTAAATATTGGAAAAAAGTCAGGCAGATTTATCACTCTATTGAATTTATATCCTCTTTTTTTCCTTCTCGTAAAGAAAGATTTTATGCAGATTCTCTTGAATTCTTGGTAGAAAAGAACTTGCTTTATATAGAAAAAGTTCTTGAATACAGGAAAAAAATGGATTTTTTCCTGGGAGCAACAAGATATATAGAAAAAATTAAATCAACTGGCATACCACTTACATACCCTTCTTTTACCGAAAAAGAAGGATTTTTGTTCAAGGAGTTATATAACCCCCTTTTATTATTGCAAAGAGGTATTAAAAAGAAAGAGGATATTATTCCTAATGATGTTAATTCAAATACAAAACAAAATGTAGCAATTATTACAGGACCAAATAATACTGGCAAAACAATATATGTGAAATCAATTGGTCTTGCCTATGCACTTGCCCAAAATGGTTTTCCAGTTCCAGCACAAAATGCTCAGCTTATTGAACTTAATGACATGTACACACAATTTATTCATCCTGAAGATATAAGATTGGGTGAAGGATCATACAGAGATGAATTAAGAAGGGTTAAAGAATTATTTCAAAATGCTACTGCAAAAGCTTTGCTGATAGCAGATGAACCAATCAGGGGGACTTCACCAGAAGCTGCTGAGGAAATGAATTTACGATTTATTAAGGGTTTTATAAAACTGAAAGCCCCAACTTTTCTTACAACACACCTTCATAATGTTTCAAAGAAGGTAGATGATTGGGAAGGGGTAAGAAATTTACAGACAGAAGTGAATTTAGATGGAAAAGAAATTAAACCTACTTATAAAATAAAACCAGGAAAGGCAAAAGGAAGTTATGGAGTTGAAATTGCTGATCAATTTGGTCTTAGTGAAGCTGATATAAATAATCTAATAAATCAAAAGACCAAATAAATTATTAATCCTATTTTGATATAACAAAACCTTTAAATAACTTAAACTTGTTCTTACTATGAATATGAAGAAAAAAACAATTAATAATGTTGAGAAGCTTGTGCCTGACACATCTGTTATAATAGAGGGCCTTGTCTCAGACAGAATAAAAAAGAAAGAGATAGTTCCAAAATCAGTTGTAATACATGAGGCAGTTCTTGCAGAACTTGAGCATCAGGCAAATCAGAATAAGGAAACAGGAGTTATTGGCCTTGAAGAAATTAACAAAATAAGAGAGCTTTCAAAAAAACTTGAATTTAATCTCGAGTTCTCTGGAAAAAGGCCCAATGCTTATGAAATAAAATATGCGCGCCTTGGCGAGATAGACTCATTGATAAGAGAGCTTGCTTATAATGAAAGTGCAAGCTTAATGACTTCTGACAAAACCCAGGCAATGGTTGCAGAGGCAAAGGGAATTCATGTTATATTTATTGAGATAAAAAAGCTTTTCAAGAAGCTAAAGCTTGAGAAGTTCTTTGATGAAACAACAATGAGTGTACATCTCAGGGAGAATGTTGTTCCATATGCAAAAAAAGGAACCCCTGGAAAATGGAAATTTGTTGCTGTTGAAGATACAAAACTAACAAGAAAGGATATAACGGATATAAGCCATGAGATAATTGAGGAATCAACCATAGCAAGAGATGCTTTTATAGAGATAGAAAGAGCTGGCTCAACAATAGCCCAGATTGGAAAGTTCAGGATTGTTATAACAAAGCCGCCATTTTCAGACGGCTGGGAAATAACAGCTGTCAGGCCTGTCAAGACACTTTCATTAGAGGATTACAAGCTTTCTGATAAATTAAAGCAAAGAATTTCAGAGCAGGCAGAGGGAATTTTAATTGCCGGCTCTCCGGGAATGGGAAAATCAACCTTTGCACAGGCACTTGCACAATTTTATGCTGGTACGGGTAAGATTGTAAAGACAATAGAAGCTCCCCGTGATTTAGTGTTGCCAGATAATATAACACAGTATGCAATTTCTCACGGAAGTTCCCAGGAAATCCATGATGTCCTTCTTTTGTCAAGGCCAGACTATACAATTTTTGATGAGATGAGAAACACATCTGATTTCCAGCTTTTTGCTGACTTAAGATTATCTGGAATTGGACTTGCAGGAGTTGTCCATGCAACAAATCCAATAGATGCTATCCAGCGCTTTGTTGGAAGAATTGAACTGGGAGTTATACCCCAGGTTATAGATACTGTAATATTTATAAAAGATGGTTTTGTTGATGAGGTTTTAAGCCTGAAGATGGTTGTCAAGGTGCCGACAGGAATGACAGAGGCTGACTTGGCAAGGCCAGTTGTTATTGTGAATGACTTTGAGACAAATAAATTAGAATATGAGCTTTACTCTTATGGCGAGGAAACAGTTGTTGTTCCGGTTATATCTAACCATAAAACGCCTACAAATAAGCTTGCTGAAAAAACAATAAAAGATGCGTTCAGGCATTATTCTGAAGAGGTTAAAGTTGATGTTGTATCAGAGAATAAATGTGTTGTATATGTTCCTGAAAGCAATATTGCCAAAATCATAGGAAGGCAGGGCAAGAATATTGATGAGATTGAAAAAAGGCTTGGAATAAGCATAGACATTAAAGAGCTTGATAAGAAAACACAAGGCCAATCCATAGAATTTAACACAGAGATAAAAAAGAAAAACATTATTTTCTATCTTGATATGCAGTTCAAGGATAAGAACATAGGCATATACATAAATGATGATTATCTCTTGACAGCAAAGTCAGGCAAGAGCGGCCTAATAAAAATAAAAAAGAACAACAAGATAGCAAGAATACTTGTTGATGCCATTAACTCTGGCGAAAAGATTAAGCTTATGCTGTAAGTATATTTCTTTGTTTATTATTTAAAAAAAACAAAACATTAATATATATTCAATAGATTAATCTATCTAAATAAGCTTATAAGGTGTGTAAATGCTCGGAATAAAATTTATCAGGGAAAATCCTGATTTAGTTAAGAAAGACCTGAAAAAAAGGCATGAGAAAGAAATGATTGCATGGGTAGATGACCTGCTGAAAAAAGATGAGGAATACAGGAAATCATTGCAGGAATCTCAGAATCTTAGGGCAAATAGAAACAAGGCAACCCTTGAGATAAATGAGATGAAAAAGCAGGGAAAGAATATCTCAGCAAAAATAAAAGAAATAAAGGAATTGCCATCCAAAATAAAGAATATAGAGGAAAAGCAAAAAGAACTGAAGGAAAAAATAAACTATTATCTTATGAGGATTCCAAACATACTGCATGAGTCAGTTCCATTTGGAAAGGATGATAGTGATAATCTTGTTGTAAGGGAGGTTGGCAAAAAAAAGAAATTTGATTTCAAGCTAAAATCTCATGGAGAGATGATTGAAGATTTAAATGGCGGTGATTTTAACAGGGCAGTGAAAACTGCTGGAGCTGGATTTTATTATCTTAAAGGGAAAATAGCACTGCTTGATCTTGCATTGCAGCGTTATGCAATTGACCTGCTTGTCAAACGTGGCTATACTCTTGTTGAGCCGCCTTTCCTTATGAACAGGAAAGCGTATGAAGGCGTAACTTCTTTAGCAGACTTTGAGAATGTCATGTACAAGATTGATGGTGAAGAACTTTACCTTATTGCAACATCAGAGCATCCAATGGGAGCAATGTTCATGAATGAGGTTTTGAAAGAATCAGAAATTCCAATTAAGTTCTGCGGTGTTTCTGCATGCTTTAGAAAAGAGATTGGCTCCCATGGAATTGACACAAGAGGAACATTCAGGGTTCACCAGTTCAGCAAGATAGAGCAGTTCATATTCTGCAGGCCAGAGCAGAGCTGGAAATTCCATGAGGAAATCCAGAAAAATGCAGAGGATTTATATAAAGGCCTAAAAATCCCTTACAGGGTTGTGAATGTCTGCACAGGAGACATTGGAATTATTGCAGCAAAAAAATATGATTTAGAGGCATGGTCACCAAGAGAAAAAAAGTATTTTGAGGTTGGCTCTAACTCAAACTGCACAGCTTACCAGGCAACACGGCTTAATATAAAATATGAAAAAAAGAATGGAGAAAGAGAATTTATTCATACTTTAAACAACACTGCAATTGCGACTTCAAGGGCCTTAAGGGCAGTACTTGAGAACTACCAGAACAAGGACGGCTCGCTCACAATACCAAAAATCTTAGTTCCATACATGAACGGGATAACTAAAATAGAAAAAGAATAACTAATCAAAAACTATATAAATCTCTTTCTTTTATTTTGTTTTATGGGAATGTTTAAGGATATACTAAAGTCAGATGAATCCCTTTTTAAGAATTCTGTTGTCCTCGACTATGACTACATGCCTAAGATTATGAAGTATAGGGAGGGCGAACAGCAGCAGATGGCCTCATGCATAAAGCCGTTGTTTCAGAAAAGAAATGGCCGCAACCTTTTCATATACGGCAAGCCAGGCATAGGAAAAACACTTGCATGCAAGAACGTTTTAAAGGAACTTGAACAGGAATCAGATGAAATATTTCCAATCTACATAAACTGCTGGCAAAAGAACACAAGCTTCAAGATATTAATTGAGATATGCAGCCTTCTTGGTTACAAGCTAACTCACAACAAAAAAACATGCGAGCTTTTTAATATTGTCAAGGGCATATTAAACAAAAAATCAGTTATTTTTGTATTTGACGAAGCAGACAAGCTTGATGACTTTGATTTTCTTTATTCAATACTTGAGGAGATTTATCGCAAGTCAATATTCCTCATAAACAACGACAGCTCCTGGCTTTCGGAGATTGAAGACAGAATAAAATCAAGATTGATGCCCGAGATGCTTGAGTTTAGGCCATACGATGGAATAGAAACAGATGGCATAATAAGAGAAAGAATAGAATATGCATTCTTTGAAAATGTCTGGCAGGAAGAGGCAATTGAATTGGCTGTTGAGAAAACATTTGAGTTAGGTGATATACGGTCTGGCCTTTATCTTTTAAGGGAAGCAGGAAATGCAGCAGAGGACCGCTCTTCAAGAAAAATAACCCTTGATGATGTAAAAAAAGCACTTGATAAACTTCCTGAATTTAGCTCAAAAAAAACCAATGAGCTTGATGAAGATAAGAAATTCATACTTGAAATAATAAAGAAGAACTCAGGAGAAAAGATAGGTGAAATCTACAAGGCTTATCAGGAAGCAAACGGAAAAGCCGTCTATAAAACATTTCAGAGGAAAATAGCAAAGCTTGAGAAGGATAACTTCATATCAACAGAAAAAATAACTGGAGGAAAAGAAGGCAAGACAACAATAATAAGCATAAAAAACATAACAAAAAAGATTACTGATTTCTAAAATCTGACTGTAAAATCATCAAATTCTCCTTTAAACTCCTCATATTCAATCTTAAGATTAGCAACACATGATAACATAGGGCCCTTTCTGCAGAAATCAATCAGCTCATTAATCTCTTTCTCATTTCCCTCTGCAATAACCTCTACATTTCCATTTGGGACATTCATCACAAAGCCTTTAAGTCCCAGTTTTCTGGCTTTAATCTTTGTATTATGCCGAAAGAAAACCCCCTGCACATAGCCGGATATAATAATATGGACCCTTTTCATATATAACTAAAATAAATGCCTGTATTTTAATTTAACCTTTTGTCCAATGCATGCAGGCCTTGAAACAAATGATTTCTTTACATACAGCTATTTCATTATCCACTGGACACTGGACAACTGCCCGGATGAGGTATTTAAACAAAACTAATATTTAATCATCAGAGGGGATACACAATGAATGATTTAAGCATAAAAACAATTGAGAATATATTTTTCCAGCAGATAAAGAACCTGACTCTCAACACAGAGGATATGAGACAGGGATTTATGGGGTAACATAAATGGAAACAGACTTTTACACAGATGAAGGAATCAGCGAATCATTGTATTACGATCAGATATCTGACCTTGAACAGGGATTCATGGCAGGTTATCTGGCAGCTTAAGGAGGTGATTAAATTCAGCATACTCAAAAAAATATTTAACAAAACTTTCATGGAATGGAATGAATATAAGGCAAAAGTGGATTTTTTAGAGTATTTTTACTGGCAACAGGGCGTTCACAGGCAAAGCATTCGGAATCTTTAATCCATTAACACCTCTGCCCCCTCTCTGAGGGGGTTTTATTCTGGTTTATATTATTCATTTTAATAAACTATTTAAACAAAGGTTATTACCTACTTACTATGAGAATCTACATAAAAGAAGAAGTCTTACTAAGAAAAGATGAAGCCATTACTAAAATAAGAGATGGCTCAATAATTGTACATCCAACAGACACTATCTATGGTATAGGATGCAATGCTCTTGACTTAAAGGCAGTAAATAAGATAAGAAAGATAAAAAACAGGGAAACAATGCCTTTCTCTGTTATAGCTCCATCTAAGCAGTGGATATATGATAATTGTGTTATCACAGAAGAAGCTGAAAAATGGATAAATAAGCTGCCAGGAAGATACACCCTCATACTAAAGCTCAAAAACAAAAAAGCTGTTTCAAAATCAGTCAACAATGAATGGGATACACTTGGAGTAAGGATTCCAAAGCACTGGTTTGCTGCCTTTGTTGAAAAAGCAGGAGTCCCTTTTGTTACAACAAGCGCAAACATTGCTGGAGAAGATTTCATGACTTCTATTGATGACCTTGATCCAAGAATAAAAAACAAGGTGGATTTTATTTTTTATGTAGGAGTAAAGAAGGGTAGGCCATCCAAAATCATTGATTTGACAAAAGAGAAACTTGAGATAATAAAAAGATAAAACATGGAAAAAAAGAAAAAATCAATAGGTGTGGCAAAAACAAAACCCAAAAAATCAAAATTAAAAATACTTGCTTCTGGAGACATACACGGCGATACAGGGCTTGCAGAAAAGCTTGCTGAAAGGGCAAAGAAAGAAAATGTTGACTTGGTAATACTTTGCGGCGACTTAACCCTTGGTGAGACAAGCACTTCAAACATTATAGGCCCTTTTGTCAAGAGGAATAAAAAGGTGATTCTTATTCCAGGAAACCATGAGACTGTTGCAACCGCAGATTTTCTTGCAGAGCTTTACGGGGCAAAAAACCTTCATGGCTACTCTGTTAAATACAAAGATGTCGGCCTTTTTGGATGCGGCGGGGCTAATATTGGATTATTTCAGCTGGGAGAAAAAGAAATATTCAGTCTATTACAAAAAGGATTTAGTAAAATCAAGTATTTAGACAAAAAAATAATGGTAACTCATGTTCATCCCTCTGGAACAAAGATGGAGAAGTTCACAAAGTTCTTTCCGGGCTCAGAAGGTGTTAAAAAGGCAATAGATACATTTAAGCCAGACATTCTTCTCTGCTCGCATGTCCATGAGGCCGAGGGCATAGAGGAGAAAATAGGAAAAACAAGGGTTATAAATGTTGGCAGAAAAGGCAAGATAATAGAAATATAACTATCCTTTCAAAACACCAAGGGGTTTCATTCTGACAACCTTTAAGCTTATTCCTGCATTATGAACAGAATCAACAACCTGCTCAACATCCTTGTAGCATCCAGGCGCTTCTTCTGCAAATGATTTCCAGTTGCCTGCTTTTCCTATTATGCCCTTCTGCTTTAACTCTTCATTTACTTTTTCTCCTCTGAATTTCCTTAATGCAGCATGCCTGCTCATAGCGCGCCCAGAGCCATGGCATGAGCTTCCAAAGGTTTTTTCCAAAGCAAG
>JAHIFA010000081.1 GCA_018901315.1 Nanobdellota archaeon
AGAAAAGTGTTTGCTAAAACTCCCCCAATTATTATTTTATCCACAAACCCCAAAAGGTTTCTTATTACCTCTATCTTATCCGGCTTTGCACCGCCAATTATTGCAACAAACGGCTTTTCAGGATTTTTCATAACAAATGATAAAGCTTTAACTTCTTTTTCCAGCAGCAGTCCGGCGCAGCTTGGCAGAAATTTTGTTATTCCGGTCATTGATGCATGGTTTCTGTGTGAGTTTGAAAATGCATCATTGACATAAACATCTGCAAGGCTTGCAAGCTCTTTTGCAAATTTTTCATCATTATTCTCTTCTTCAGCATGAAATCTAAGGTTTTCCAATAGAATAATTTCCTTGGTTTTCATTTTATTTATTTTTTCTCTTACTTCTTGGCCAATGCAGTCATCCAGCTTTGTTACCTCTTTATCTAACAATTCACTAAGCTTTTTAGCAATCTTGTTCATCTTCAGATTTTCAACTACCTGGCCTTTCGGCCTTCCAAGATGGCTCATAAGTATAATCTTAGCATTCTTTTCCAGAAGGAAATTTATTGTTGGAATTACAGCTATTATTCTCTCATCTTCAGTTATGTCTCCATCATTCATGGGAACATTAAAATCAACCCTTACCAAAACCTTTTTGTTTTCTACATCCATGTTTTTTATTGTTGGAATCATTTTAACACCTTTTTAGCAAGGTTCTTAATGTTAATTATAAATCTTACGAATTTTGATGGGCCTATTTCTATTGCGCTTTCAGGACACATTTCATGGCAGCAGTAGCACATTATACACTTGTTTTTATTGATTTCTATTTTTTCATTAACAAAACTTATTGCATTTGCAGGGCATGATTTCATGCATGCGAGGCATTTCCTGCATTTCTTATGGTTTATTTTTATTCTTGGATTGATAACAATATAAAATATCTTTATCAAAAACTCGAGCCTTCCCCTGAATGTTTTTATTGGCTTTTCATAACTTACCCTTATATTTTTTTCTCCTCTAATTTCAATCTCAGGCTTAAGGTTTCTTCTTATTAAAGCAGTGTTTGTCTGTATGTCATCTCCGCTAAATCCAATTATCTTTTCAGCGATAAAATCAAGAGCAACCCCGCTTCTGCTTGCAATTATAACCCCTGTCTTTTTTATTTTTCCTGCGGAGGGGCCGTTGCCCTCCATTCCAACAATGCCATCCATTATATTCAAATCCGGCTTTCTTGCAAAGTAAATATCAATCAAAAGATTAGAGAATCTTTTCTGATTTCCGCAGGTCTTGTGATAATAAGCTTTTTTGCCTCCTGCAATTATTCCAAACATGTTTTTAACAGCTCCGGTATAACCAACCAGTGTATGTGTCTTTAGCTTAGGAAGGTTTATTATGAACTCGGCATCCAAGACTGGCTTTGGAATATTTATGCTGCTCAGAATCTCTCCATTTATTTTTTTAAAAACTATTTCTGACTTGTCGAAGTTTATAAGCTTGGCATTGTATTTCTCAGCAACCTTTTTGATGCCGCTTTTTTCAAGTGCATAATCTGTCCCGCCTAATGCCATAAAACCAGCAGATTCTCCTATTGAAATATTGCATTTTTTTTCTTTTAGTATTCTGCACACTGCGCTTATTATTGCGGGATGTGTTGTTACAGCTTCTTCTGGAACTTTGCCCATGAGCGCATTCGGCTTTATAAGAACATTAGTGCCTTGCTTCACCTTAAAGCCAATTAAGTCAAGGGCTTCCCTTACCTTTTCAAGCACAAGCTCTTCATCATAAGAATTACATTTAACAACTGAAACCTTTTCTGCCATGATGTTTGTTGCTTTAACTTATTATAAAAAGGTTTCTTTTTAAGGTTCTGGTGCATTCCTCTTTTAAGCCTGACTGGAAAAGATTAGGCCTGCTCTTAACTTATCGTCAAATTAAGTTTAGGGTTGCACCACAACTCTTTTTAATTATAAAAATAAAATAAGAATTAAACCATCATCTTAATGAAATCAATCATTCTGCATGAATAGCCCCATTCATTGTCATACCATGCAACAACCTTTACTAGCTTTCCAGAGGTTTTTGTTAACTCTGCGTCAAAAATTGCAGAATGAGGGTTTCCAACAACATCTATTGAAACAATTGGCTCTTCTGTGTATTGCAGAATTCCTTTTAAGCTCTTTTCTGCAGCAGACTTAAAAATTCTGTTTATTTCCTCAGCAGTTGCCTCTTTTTTCAGGACGGCAACAAAGTCTGTTATTGAACCGTCTGCAACAGGAACCCTCATTGCCATTCCATCCAGCTTGCCCTTAAGCGCTGGTATTGTTTCTGCTACGGATTTTGCAGCCCCTGTTGTTGTTGGTATTATTGAAAGATTGGCAGCCCTTGCCCTTCTTAAGTCCTTATGTGGCAGGTCAAGAATTTTTTGATCATTTGTATACGCATGCACTGTTGTCATAAAGCCTTTTTCAATGCCAAAATTATCATTCAACACTTTCACAACAGGTGCAAGGCAGTTTGTTGTGCATGAAGCAAGTGAAACAACATTGTCTTTTTTCTTGTCATAATCTTTCTCATTCACTCCAATCACAATTGTCTTTACAAAATCTTTTCCCTTGAACGGAGCAGATATCAAGACTTTTTTTGCACCTGCTTTCAAATGCTTTTCAGCCCCTTCCTTTGTTGTGAATATCCCGGTGCTTTCAACAACAACATCAATATTAAGTTTTTTCCATGGTAGATTTTCCGGCTCCCTTTCAGAAAAAATTTTGATTTCTTTTCCATTAACTACAATAGAATTGCCTTTTGCCTTAATGTCTGCATCAAGAATTCCGTGAACAGAATCATACTTCAGCAGATGGGCAAGAGTCTTTGCATCTGTCAAGTCGTTTACAGCAACAAACTCAATGCCCTTTCTTTTCATTCCGGCCCTGAAAACAAGCCGGCCTATCCTTCCAAAACCGTTTATTGCAATCCTTATCATGAAATCACCTCAAATAATTAATATTAATCATTACTTCTTTTTATATGTTTTGGGTTTTTTATATTAATTCCACAATCTTTTTATAAGACTTGTTAATTCTTTAAGTTTATGGCATATGAATTGATAATTACTGAAAAGCCAAAGGCAGCAGAAAAGATAGCAAGCGCTCTCGCCGATGGAAAGATGATTAAAGAGTCATACAAAAAGGTTTCATACTATAAAATAACCCGCGGCAAGAAAGATATTGTTGTTTGCTGTGCAGTGGGGCATTTATTTGGATTAGCTGAAAAAGACAAGAAAGGATGGGTTTATCCTGTTTTTGATATTAAATGGGTTCCTGCATTTGAACAAAATAATGGTGCAAAATTCACAAAAAAATATATTGATACAATAAAAAAAGCAAGCAAAGATGCTGATTCATTTACTGTTGCATGCGACTATGATGTTGAGGGCGAGCTAATTGGATTTAATGTTTTAAGGTTTATATGCAAGCAGAAAGATGCGCAAAGAATGAAGTTCTCAACCCTGACAAAGCAGGATTTAATAAATGCTTATGAAAAAAAATCAAAAACAATTGACCATGGGCTTGCAAGCGCAGGAGAAACAAGGCATGAGCTTGACTGGTATTATGGAATTAACCTTTCAAGAGCACTTACATCTGCAATAAAGTCAGCAGGATTTTTTAAAGTTCTTAGTTCCGGCCGTGTTCAGGGCCCTGCATTGAAAATAATAGTTGACAGGGACAGGGAAATAAAGGCTTTCAAGCCAGTTCCTTTCTGGCAGATAGAGCTAATAGGCGATGTAGAGAAAGGAAAGATAACAGCATTGCATGAAAAGGACAAGTTCTGGGATAAGAAAGAAGCAGACAAAGTAATGAAAAATGTTAAGGGGCAAAAGCTTGCAAAAATAAAGGAAGTTAAAAAGATAAAATTCCAGCAGGCTCCTCCAGTTCCATTTGATTTGACAACAATGCAGATAGAGGCTTACAGGGCATTGAGAATTTCTCCAAAAGATGCTCTTGCTATTGCCCAGGAGCTTTATACTTCTGGTTTTATTTCATATCCAAGAACATCAAGCCAGAAGCTGCCAAAGGAGATTGGATACAAAAAAATTTTAGAACAATTGTCAAAACAAAAAAATTATTCAGGATTATGCAAAGCATTGTTGAAAAAAGGACTTGTGCCAAGTGAGGGAAAAAATACAGACCCGGCGCATCCTGCAATTTATCCAACAGGAATTCAACCAAAAGGGCTTGAAGACCAGGAATCAAAGCTTTATGATTTAATTGTGAAAAGGTTCATGTCTGTTTTTGCAGGACCTGCAACAAAAGAGACAATAACCATAAAAATTGACTGCAGCAAAGAAATATTTATTGCAAAAGGAACAACAACTGTTGAAAAAGGGTGGCATATCTTTTATGAGCCATATGTTGCAGGAAAGGAAGATGAGCTTCCATTTGTCAAGGAAAATGAGAATGTTGATGTGAAGGAAATAAATTTTTATGACAAAGAAACACAGCCTCCAAAACATTATACTCCTGCCTCTATAATAAAAGAGCTTACAAAAAGAAACCTTGGAACAAAAGCAACAAGGGCACAGATAGTTGATACATTATTCCAAAGA
>JAHIFA010000082.1 GCA_018901315.1 Nanobdellota archaeon
AGGCCAGTAGGAGGGTGGAGGTTATTTAGATGAATAAAAATAAGTTTTTAGAAGCCTTAAAAAAGGCAAAACAAGATTCTAAGAAGAGAAATTTCAAGCAGAAGGTTGATTTAATAGTTAATCTTAAGGATTTAGACCTTAAGAAGCCAGAGCAACAGGTAGAATTCTTCTTAAAATTGCATTATAATAAGGGCAAGGAATCAAAGATATGCGCCCTTGTAGGGCCAGAGCTTGCAGCTAAAGCAAAATCATCATGTGATAATGTTATTGTAGCAGATGACTTTCAGAAGTATGCAGGGGATAAAAAACTATCAAAAAAACTCTGCAATGAATATGATTTCTTTATAGCACAGGCAAATATAATGGCAAAGGTTGCTGCAGCTTTTGGGCGTGTTTTAGGGCCAAAGGGAAAAATGCCTAACCCAAAATCAGGATGTGTTGTCACAGATAAAACAGACCTTAATGCGCTTTGCGAAAGCCTTAAACAAACAGTCAAGGTATCTGCAAAAACAAGCCTTATAATACAATTAATAATAGGCAATGAAGAAATGAAAGATGAAGAGATAGCTGATAATGCATATAGTATTTATGAGCAGCTTGCACATCATCTTCCAAATGAAAAACATAATATAAAATCAGTATTTTTAAAGCTTACAATGGGTAAGCCTGTAAAGGTGTTATAAATGGCTCACGTTGCCGAATCCAAGAAAAAAATTGTAAATGAATTTTGTGATCTAGTTAATTCTTACCCTGTTATTGGTGTTGTGGATATGGAAAACCTTCCAACTGCTCAGCTGCAAAAGATGAGGGGGCAGCTCAGAGGCAAGGTTGTTATAAGGATGACCAAAAGAAGGTTTATGAACATTGTCCTGGATAAAGTAAAAGATAATAAAAAAGGCATTGAAGAAATGAAGAATTACTTAACAGGCATGCCTGCATTATTATTTACAAAAGATGACCCATTCAAGCTTGCAAAGACCTTAAAGAGAAGCATGTCAACAGCTCCTGCAAAGCAAGGCCAGGTTGCACCAAAAGACATCATAGTTAGCGCAGGGCCAACACCCTTCAGCCCTGGACCTGTTATAAGCGAGCTTGCATCAGCAGGCATAAAGACAGCCATTGAAAATGGCAAAATTGTTGTTAAAAGCGATGCTGTTGTTGTAAAAAAAGGAAACAAAATAAGTTCTGCTATTGCTGGAATACTTATAAGATTAGGTGTTGAGCCAATGGAAGTTGGTCTCAATTTAACAGCTGTTTATGACAATGGAACAATATTTACAAGAGATGTACTCAATATTGATGAAGAGGAGTTTATCAACAAGATAAAAATATCATATAACTCTGCTATTGGGCTTGCCCTTGAATTATCATTCTTAACTAAAGAGACAACAAAAATGATGATAGCAAAGGCTTTCAGGGAAGCAAAGAGCCTTGCTCTTTCACAAAATATAATAGCTGATGGTGTTAAGGAAGAAATTATGGCAAAAGCAAATAAAGAGATGCTCGCACTGAAATCAAAATTGAATATTCCTGATGCACCAAAAGAGAAACCTAAAGAGAAAGTTGAAGAAGTGGTCAAGGAAGAAAAACAAGAGATTAAAAAAGAAGCTGAAGAAAAACCTGAAGAAGAGAAAAAAGAAATTAAGGAAACTGAAAAGGTTGAAGAAATCAAAGAGCCAAAACAAGAGAAAAGTGAGGATAAGAAAGAGAAAATAAAAGAAAAAGTAAAAAAAGAGGAGCAAAAGACAGAGATTAAAGTAGAAGATATGAAAGAAAAAACTAAAGCTGATGCGGTTAAAGAAGAAACAAAGGAAGTTAAAGGAAAACCTGAAGAAGAAAAGAAAAAAGTTAAGGATAAAGTAATTGGAAAGGTTGAAGAAGTTAAAGAGGTTAAGGAAACACCAAAAGAAAAAGTACCTGTTGCTGAACAATCAAAGAAAGTTGAAAAAAAGGAAGAAATTAAGAAAGAAGAAAAATCTGAAGAAGAAGTTAAAACCAAGGAAACTCAAGATAAACAAAATTAAATATAAAATTTGGAGGAAAATAAAATGGAATATGTATACACTGCAATGTTGATCCACAAGGCTGGAGGAAAAATAGATGAGGCAACAGTAACAAAAGTATTAGAAGCTGCTGGAGTAAAACCAGATGCAGCAAGAGTTAAGGCATTAGTAGCAGCATTTGACGGGGTTGATGTTGAAAAAGTAATTAAAGAAGCATCTGTTATGCAGGTAGCAGCACCAGCTGCTGAAGCAAAAGCAGAAAAAAAGGAAGCAAAACCAGAGGCTAATAAAGAAGAAGAGAAGAAAAGCCAGGAACAGGCAGCTGCTGGTCTAGGTTCGTTGTTTGGTTAATTATTTTTAATTATTAAGTGAGAGGATATGCCAGAGAAAAAGAACAATAAGGAATTATTAAAAAATCTTAGCAAATGCAGAAAAGAAATAATTGAGTTAAGATTGAGTTTAAACCAGTTGGACGACCAAAAAGAAGAATGGTTTAAGAAAAAAGAAAAAGCAAGCAATGATCTTTCTAATATTTTTAAAAATATTAAGGAACTAAAAAATAGCAGAAATAACCTGACAAAAAAAGTCAGGGAACTAAAGTCTAAAAGGGAAAACTACAACAATTTGATTAAGGACAAAATTTCTGAGATAAAAAAAGTTAACAAAGAAAAAGATGACACTATACACAAATTTAACCTAAAGGAAGATCCTTCCCAGCTTAAACATGAGATTGAAAAACTTGAGATGAAGATAGAAACTGAGGTAATGCCCTTTGATAAAGAGCAGAAACTTATGAAGGAAATAAATCGCAAGAAAAAGCAATACAAAGAAGCAGAAAAAGTTAGCCAAGTCTGGAAAGACTCTAACTCGCTTTCCAATGAAATTGACAAACTGAAAAAAGAGGCTGATGATACTCACAAAAATATTAAAGTCAATGCTGATGAAAGCCAGAAAAAGCATGAGGAAATGCTAAACCTTCTTAAAAATATTGATGGACTAAAAAAAGAAGAAGATAATTCTTACAAGAAATTCTTTGAATTTAAAAAGAAAGTGACAGAAGTTAATGACTTATTGAAGAAAAAACTTGTTGAAGTCAATGAGATAAACAAGGAGTTTGGACTATCCAAAGAAAAGGCAAAAAAAGAAAAAAAGCAAAAACAAGAAAAGATAATAAAAGAAAAGCAGGAAAATGTTGAAGAAAAGATTAAGAAAGGAAAAAAGCTTACAACAGAAGACCTTCTTGTATTCCAAAGGTTAGATAGCAATGAAAAGTAATTCTTTTTAATTTTAAGTTGTATGATAACTCTTAAATAAATCCCTACAAATAGAATTATTTCTGTTCGGATTTCTTTGTGAACTCAGTATATCCACATTTTCCGCAGCTAACCCTGTTTTTATGTATTGCAAGGAAGACTCCTGGCCCGCATTTTGGGCAGAATTTTGTCTTTCTTTTAAGAACCCCTCCCTCTACTGAATAAAGGGATTTGATGTCAACTGCTTTCTGTGGTTTCTTTTTATTTTTTGCCATTTTTAATTGAATTTTGTTTTTTATTTATTTATAATTTTTTCTCTTCTAAAGGTTTATTAGGTGATTGTTCTTTTTTACCTTCCTTCTTTTGCTCTGGTTTCTTTTCTTTATGTTTGCTTTCATTTTGTTTTTCTTGTTTTGGTTTCACTTCTTCCTTCTCCTTGGTTTCTGGCTTATTCTGTTTCTTTTCTTCTGTTTTTTTCTCCTCTTCTTTCTTAGAAACCCCTTTCTTAAATGCATACTTTGGCTCAATCCTTTCCATATCTTTCTTATTTGAGTATAAGTAAGCTATTATTTTTGCAGAGCTAAATCCAAAATTAGGATAAATATGCTTTATAACAAGGAGCTCTTTATTTGCTTTCAATGTATTGGCTAACCTGTCTTTAATAGAACTTCTTGATGGTGTTGTCCCTGTATAACTGTCTTTTGCTATAATCTCTGTTCTTGATAACAGTGGATGTTCTTTTTTTTCAATTATTTCCATAGAATTCACCTTACCTTAATAGCATATTCCCCTTTTGCTTTTATTCCAAGCTTCTCAGCAATCATTGACTTATCAGCATCTAGTATGTTTATTCTGCCCTGCCAATTTGTGCTAAACTGGTTACCTTTACATACGGGACAGTTGTCTCCTTTTACAAAAATCCTGCATTTTTTACAAACTTTCTTACTCATTTTAATTCCTTTTCTTTTTAACCTTTTTTTCGGTTTTTTTATTTTCTTTTGGCCCAAACTGCTCTTCTATCCATTCAAGTTTGCCAAGTCCAGTCTGCCTCATTGTCAGGCCAAGTTTTGGGTTTGATAGATCTTTATAGCTTGTGGCAATTATTCTTGCTCTGCATTTATCCCCTATTTTCAAGATTTTTTTTGATTCCTTGCCAGCGAGAGTCTTTTCCTTATTGAATGAAACAAAGTCATTCATTGTCTGTGAAATGTGAATCATGCCATCTATTGGACCAATATTAATAAAAGCACCAAAGTCTGCTATATCTTTTATTCTGCCAAGAACAACTTCCTGCATTTCTGGCTTGAAAATTATTACCTCAAATTCTGTTTCATAGTATGATGCTCCATCTCCCGGGATAATAATTCCCTCACCTATTTTGTCTAATCTTGATACATCAATTACAATACCCAACTCCTTTGAAATATACCCCCCATACTTCTTTTTAATTCTTTCTATCATTGCGTCCTCTAACTTAAGCCCAAAAAAATGGGGTGGAATCCTTATATGGTCTTTTAATTGTGTTTTGTAGAACATTTTAACCTTCTTTGTGTTAAATAATCAATTTAAGGTACCCTTTTTGTCTTAAAACAATAATGGGGGCTCCTTTTTTTCTTATCTCCTTTTTAAGTTCTTTATCTTGTGTTGCAACTATGAAATTCTCTTTTTTAATCAAGTTTAAAATTAAAAGGTCAACGTTTTTAACTCTTTTGTTTTTAGAAGAGGTTTTTGTTATTTTAATCTTTTTTTTCTTGATTAATTCTAGTGAAATCCTTGCTGCAGTCTTGTCTTTTGGCTTCCCTGTTTCAGCTAGTTTTTCCAGCTCATCTATTGTGCCATCCACTATGCAGACAGCATATTTAAAATCACATATTCTTTGAAGCTCTGAAAATATATCTACTTTAAACCTGATTGCACTGACTAAAAAATTTGTATCAATAATTATTTTTTTCATTTTTTATTAAATTGATATTTATTATTTATATCTTTTGAAAACTAAAACCGCATTGTGACCCCCAAAGCCAAAAGAATTAGACATTGCAATATTAACATCTTTTTTTCTTGATTCATTTGGTACATAATCAAGGTCACACTCTGGGTCCTTAAATTCATAGTTTATTGTTGGGGGGATTATATTATTTTTGATTGTCAAGATTGAAATAACTGCTTCTAGGCCACCAGCTGCCCCCATAAGGTGTCCTGTCATTGATTTTGTTGAGCTTACTGGAATCTTTTTAGCATTAGGAAACACTTTTTTTATTGCTAGTGTTTCTATTCTATCATTCAAAGGGGTTGATGTTCCGTGTGCATTTATATAGTCAATATCTTCTGGGTTTAAATTTGCGTTTAATAATGCGCCCCGCATTGCATCTGCTGCACCCTCACCATTTTCATCAGGAGCAGTTAAGTGATAAGCATCGCAATTACAGCTATAACCAATAATTTCTGCATATATTTCTGCACCTCTTTCTAATGCATGTTCTTCTTCTTCTAGTACCAAAATTCCTGCACCCTCTCCTAAAACAAAACCACTTCTTTTTAAATCAAATGGGCGAGAGGCCTTTTTTGGCTCATGATTGTATTGTTTAGTTACTGCCATCATATTTGTAAATGCTGCTAATCCTACTGGTACAATAGGCGCTTCTGTACCCCCTGTTATCATTAGATCTGCTTCCTCATATTTTATTTTTAAATAGGATTCACCAATTGCATTAGCACCAGAAGCACATGCTGTTGAAACAGAAAAATTAGGGCCTTCAAGAGAATATTTTATTGCTATAAGTGCTGATGCTGCATTTGACATTAGTTTTGGTATTGTCTTTGGGTTAACCCTATTAGGACCTTTTTTATCTAAAATATTTTGTTGCTCTATTGTTGTTTTAAGACCACCAATTGCTGTTCCAATGATTACACCCATTTTTTTTCTTGATGGGATTTCTAGATTATTAAGAGCTTGTTCTGTTGCTGCCAAGGCATATTGTGAAAATAAATCAAGGTCCTTTATTTTGCTTATTTTATAGTGTTCTGGATTAAAGTCTTTTACTTCTGCTGCAATCTTAACCTCAAAACTAGAACTATCAAATTTTGTTATTTTATCTACACCAGAAACACCATTAACAAGATTCTCCCAAAATGTATTTATATCATTACCTAAGGGAGAAATTACACCCAAACCTGTTACAACCACTTTTCTTTCCATTGCTTATTTTGTAACAGCAAAAGATATTTAAAGGTTTCTGAGTTCTCAAGTTTATGGACAATGTAAGAATTGTTGGAACTGGTTCTTATCTCCCTAAAAATATTGTTACTAATAAAGGTTTAGAAAAGATGGTTAAGAATTATGATTATAGTAAATATAAGGATTTTTCTGACTGGGTAATTAGCGTAACAGGCATTGAACAAAGACACTATGCTGATGAAAATGAAACAACAGAAGAAATGGGTGCTGAAGCTTCTAAAAAAGTATTAGAGGACGCTAATTTGAAAGCAAGTGATATTGACTTAATAATTCTAAATACATTCACACCAGGGACATTAATACCAAATTCAGCTATTGAAGTAGGGCATTTAATTGGTAATAATAACATACCAGCTATTACAATAAACCAAGCATGTTCTGGTTTTGTTTATGCAGTAGAGAGCGCGTACCATTATATAAGAAGTGGAAAATACAATAATGTCTTAGTTGTTGCAAGTGAAAAATTATCAAGTATTACTGATTATAGCAACCCAAAAACAGCTGTTTTGTTTGGGGATGGTGCTGGAGCAGCTGTTTTGCAAAGAAGTGATAAAAAAGGTATATTGGGGATACCTTACATTGGTGGAAAATATTCTCCTGAACATATTAAGGTAAAAAATACAGGTGTAGATGTAAAAGATATTTTAACAAATGCTGAAAAAGAGTATGTTAAAAAGGAATACATCAAAATGGGTGGTGGTCCACAGGTATTAAGACAAGCTGTTAATGCTATGGTTAGTTCTGCTAAAAAGGTACTTGAAGAAAGTGAATTAAGTATAGAAGATATTGATTGGCTTTGCCCTCATCAAGCAAATAGAAGAATAATAGATAGTACTGCTAAATACCTGAATATGCCAATAGAAAAAACCCTTATTACAATAGAAGAAGATGGTAATGTATCTGGTGCTTCTAATATTATAACCCTTGATAAAAGTATAAAACAAGGCAAGGTTAAAAGAGGAGATAAAATTTTAATGACTGCTGTTGGTGGGGGTTATACAATGGGTGCTTTTGTTTTTGAATATTAATTTGATTTTAATTTTTCTATAATTTCCTTCATCTTTAATGAGTCCTGCCATGTTACTGGGCTTTCGCTTATTATTGTAATGTCTGTTTTTCTTTTTAATATTTCCATTGCTAATGGCAGAAAATCTGATTTTTGCATTATAAGATGCCTTCTCTCTCCTTTGTCTGTGAATTCTATTCCTGAAAAGTGAGAGTGTATATGCCTTAAACCAGATAGCTGGTCAAAAACAGAGGAATAATTTATAGGACTATTTCTTGCATGCAGATGTGCAAAATCAACACAAATATTGCATTTGATTTCATCTCTGAGCTTTAAAATCTCGTTTAAAGAGCCAAACTGTGATTTTTTTCCTGTTGTTTCTGGCGCAAGTTTTGTTTTCCATCTATTTTCTTTTATTATATCATGCATCTCAATAATCTCTTTTTTTATCATTTCATAACATTCATTTTCTTTTAGTTTTCCATAAAATCCCGGATGAAAAACAACATGGCTTGCCTTAAGATAATGAGCCCTTTCGCAGCTGTCAAGAATCCTTTTCTTTGATGCTTCAATTTTTTGCTTTTCAGCAGATGCCAAGTTTATATAGTATGGTGCATGAACACTAAGTTTGATATCAAGTTTTTTTGCAAGCTTTCCAATTTCTTTTGCAAGCTCATTTCTCATCCTAACTCCATAGGTGAATTCAACCTCCATTGCATTTAATCCTATCTCTTTTATGTAACTAATGCCGTCTAATGTGCTTTTCATTGGAGAGCCAGCAGGACCAAGTCTTATCATATTGCTTCTTCCCCTAGGAATTTCTTTGAGACCTTTACAACTATTGTAGAAAGTATTATACTATATATTATAAATGCAAGTATTAAATTTAACAAGGGTTCCATTCCAGGTATGTCATAAGTGGCAAGTATAAATACAACAACTGCAACAGCAATACCTTTTGACACATTTAAAGTCATAAAAATCTTCTCCTTAACTGAATAATTAAGTTTTGAAAAGCAAAGCTGGACTGAGATATATCTTATCACAAGGTATATTATAAACAAAAGCATGGATTTTGCAAAAAACCATATATCGAGAGGGAATTTTATTATTATTCCAACAAGTATAAAAACAATTATCTCAAGCGAGTTTGCAAATAGGGAAGAAAATTCGTGCAATGTTTCTTTTTCCCTGACATAAACATTGCCAAAAAACAATCCAACAGTTGTTACTGCAAGAACCCCATTTCCCTTAAGGTTTTCTGCAAGTATGTAAGTTATAAGGGCAGTAGTGATTAAAGCAAGAGGTGACAAACTCTCTGAATATTTGGTTCTCATTATCTTAAAGACAACTATGCCAACTAAAATACCTGCACCAATGCCTGTAACAAACTGCTGCAAAAATGGGCCCATGGTCTCCATAAATCTTGAGAAAAAGAATCCTTCGCCATAATCATTAAATAAATCAAGGATTATAAATGGTATGAGAACAATTAATGGTGTGTTTAATATCGACTCTATTTTAAGCAGCTCTACTACCCTGTTCTTTGTGTTTTTAAGCATGGTAAGAACAATATCTGGCGCTGTTCCTGACATCAGGGCAGCAAACATCATTGCTAAAAATATGTTGTTAATGTTGAAGATAAAGATTACAGATGCTGTTAAGAATATTAGGTTTAGCAATAAAAATATTCCTGCCAGCTTTAATGCTTTCATTGAGAAAGTATCAAACTCTTTTAGCTTTAGCCTTGAGCTTGAGTCAAAGATTATCATTACTAAGGCAAGGGTTCCTACACAAGTTAGGAACAGGGGTGAGAAATTAATTAAAGGATTACCCTCATACTCAACATGCCCTATGATTATGCCTGCTATAACCAAAAGAAGCACATTGGATATCTTAATTTTTTCTGAAAAAAGAGTGCATAATATACCTATGACCATGATAATAGCCAAAGATGTAAGATAAAAAAGTGCATCCATCATATCACCGCTTTTTTAAATAGTTAAAAAGAGATATTTATTAAACTTTTGCTTTAGGTTTTTTCTTTTTGAAAAAATACTGCAATGGCCTCTGTTTTTTTGGCTTTAGTATAGTTTTGCTTGCCTTTGCTATTTTTTCCTGTACTAACAATGATTTCAGAAACCTGTTCCTTGTCCTGTTTGTCAGTATGTCCTGCTCAAGTGCTTTTGCAAGCCTTTCCGGCCTCTTTAATGATGATTCCTTTACAATATCAACTATAATTTTCTCATTTGATTCTTTTTCCAGTATTCTTTTAATATCATCCTGCTTTAACAGTTCTATTATGAACATCTCTCTTGTTCCCTGATTTAAGATCTTGTTGCCTGTTTCTTTTTTTAACAACTCTGCAAGATTAGTTGGATTAGCTATCAAAAGGTATTTAATAAGCTGTATTGTTCTTAATGTTGTGTTCCTGTAGTTCTGCTTGTCAATATTATCTATTACCTCATAGATTATATCCTCAAATTTCAAAACATTGATTCCCTTTAGCTCAATTTTTTTATTTGACGTAAGAACCAGTGTTTTTTCATAGCTAAATTCTGTTCCCACAAACTCTTTCACAACCTGTTTTACTTTTTTGATAACAGTCTTGTCTTCAAATTTTCTTATGTATTCATTTATATCCTTATCAACAATGGTTGAGCTTATAGAACAGTTAACCTCTACATGCTCTACTCTTTCAAGCTTTCCATTAGCAAGCTTTATTGCTATAATATCTATTACCTTATTTTTGCCAGCATTGATATCATTAATAGTAAAGAAACCCTTTTTATTAAGCCAAAGATTGACTATTTCTTTTTCTGGATTCATAAAGCAAGCACCTCTTTAAGATGGCCACTAAGGCCTGTAAACCCCCAATCATGAATTGAAGCAAAATACTATATAAATCTTAAGAATTTAAGTATTTAAATGTTTCTAATTCAAATTTTAGGATTTGGTAAATAGAAGACAATGGTTATTTTAAGATTTCTTATCGTGCCGGTACATTAGAATATACATTAAGATTGAAACAAAAATTAATATTTCACCAATATAAACACTATAATTAGCTATATCAAGGCTTGCAGAATATTTTTGATGCTGCTCTGTAAAATCACACATATTCTCTGGCTCACAGTCAGGAGGATAGCAGCAGGTTTGTGATACAACATGGCCAGTAATACCCCCTCCAATTAAAAGAAAACCAATAAATAAAGTAACCAATGGGATTATTAGTCTGCTTTTCATAATCAGGTTAAAAACCTTACAAATATAAAAAGATTGCTAAAAATTTAA
>JAHIFA010000083.1 GCA_018901315.1 Nanobdellota archaeon
CTTTCACCAGCCATGTTTGTTGCTGCTTGTTCAAAGCTAACTCCTTTAGTTGGTTCTATGTAATATTCACATATTACATCTTTTTTTGTTGGTTTGTATTCCAAGTCTATGTATCCTTTTAACATTTTTATACCTCTTCCAATCCAATTAAGGCATCATTAGGTTGACTTTTACTCAACCAATAATCTTTAGTATCAATGTCCATTATACATAATTTTCCAGTGAATCCAGCTCCGCAGTCAAGCATCCATAAATTATTGAATTTAATTGGTTTTGTTGATCCATAAGTTTGAGTTGTAGTATGGCCTACAAAAACAGATTCCCATTGCTTTATTACATTACCTGCTCGAGCATATTTAATTAAATCTCTATCCCAGACCAAAGTAAACTTTCTTTCCTTGCTTGGATGAAGATCAGGAGTAAATCCTGCATGAACAAAAACCATCTTGTCTTCTACATGATAATATTTTCCTTTGTTAAAGAACTCTTGATGAATAACAGGAATTTTCTGATCTTTATATGAACTTAAAGTTTCTCTTCCTCCTTGAGATAACCAAATCTGTTCAGCCCACCCACTTCTAATGTGATTCATAAACCATTCGTCATGGTTGCCTATTATGAATATCTTATTTTTTATTTTAAGCAATTCCTCAACAACTAAATTAGTGTTATACCCTCCATCAACAACATCACCTAAAATAATAAGCTTATCTTTATCATAATCAAAACTGCTTTTTTTAAAAACTTCTTTCAAAGCTTTATATCTTCCATGTATGTCTCCTATTACAAATCGTCTCATATTCTTCAACCTATGTTAAAAACCTACTATTTTTGTGAGAATGTTAATTCCCATTTTTTTGCTCTTTGAATATAATGATTGAGGCATAGACTATCAATAACACCTGAATGCATACAACGTTCACCAATTATTGTTTTGGCTTTACATCTCATTTTTCTACAGCTAGTCTATTCTATTTCTTTATTGAAAAATGTTCTGCACTCATTGCATCTATATACTTCTTCTAATGATGTAAAAATGTCTTTAGATCCGCAATTTGGACAAATTCTTTTTTCTTGCAATTTTACCACACCCATATACTAGTTTTTGATTTCATTTATTTTTACACTTCTTTCAATTTTTTGATAATTTTATCATAAACCATAAACAACTCTTTAATCTCTTTTATTTTGAGGAAATAAAATTTCTCAGGGTGTTTATCTTCAAAACTTACAAATCCTAAATCATATAACAGCTTCAAGTGCTTAGATGCAGAAGATTCCGTTATGTTTAATTTATCTGCCATTTCGTGAACAGATATTTTTTCCTTTTGGCAAAGTGTCTGCAATATAGCTCTTCTTATTCTTGGTCTTATTGCTCTCGCAAGTTTTTCATCAGGCATGATAAATAGATATTCCCAATACTATTTAAATGTTTCCAGTTTGCGCAGTTGAGCAACAAGGAAATATAAATTTAGAACTCAAAACTTCCCTTAATCATTGTTCTTGATATAACACTTCGCTTTTTGATAGAACAGAACTCCCACTTTCTATTGTGACATCCTCCCCGCACTAAAGTGCGGGGCTTCCTGTGAAGTGGCTTAAGGAAGTTTGGTGCACATTCATTTGATTTTTTATATATTCATCAACTGTTTCTACTGTGTTGTATCCAACGCTGCTTGCATAAGCTCCTGGGCTGAAAAGATGTCCTCGCGGATATCTCAATTTAAATTTTGGTTGTTGCCTGAAAAGTTGGTAGCTGAGATTTCCTTTCAAAAGTTGTAATACTTTGCTTTGGCTCATGCTTGGTAGTGTTTCTACACTGATGTGTATGTGTTCAGGCATTACAAAAAGCTCCCTAATTATTATCCTGTGCCTTTGCGCTGTTTCTTTTAGAATTTCTTCGCATAAGTTTTTATACTTGTCCTGCTTAAATATTTTATATCTGTATTTTGTGCACCATTCAAGATGATGCACATTCACGCCGACCTTGTGCGCATGGTGTTTGATTTCAAGTGCCATTTTGTGTCTCCGGCGAAGAAAGCTCACGCTAACTTAAGGAGGTTAGTGCGTGGCGCAAAAAATTTCGTTCGCCACGCTTTTTTTATTTTACAAGTAGAAAAACTTAGCCATTCATCTCACGCACTAAAGTGCTGAGATTTCTGGCTTATGCAATTAAGTTTTCAGAAAAGAAAGCCTGATTTTTAAGAATTCATGAAGTCTGGCTTTCCTGCATAACACATTGTTTGATAATGGTTCCGTGTAACATACAGTTCATGAGTATCCATTTCAATAACAATCCTTCTGCTGTCTGCTGGACCATTAACCTCTAATTCTTCATAACGCCCCCCTTCTGGCAAGAGGTTGTCTCTATTTTGGTATGGTTTTCCTGTTCCTCCTCTTAATCTTTGGCTAATAAGACAATAAAAATGACTCTCATTTGGAGCAGATAACAGCTCATCAACTATATCTGCTAATAAATCCTTTTTTTGTTTTGCTTTGAATCTGGGAACCATACTATTTGAATTATTTTAAACTATTTAAATCTTTCTATTTTTAACTACCTATTGATAACAACAATTCTAAATATATTTGTTTTTGGTTTTTAATGTAATATCTTAGAAGTAGTAAAGCATCATAAAACTTAAATACCTCCTATTTATACCAGCTTACAGGCTGGGTAAAATGTCTAAAAAAGTACTAACAGATTCAAAAAAAGGTAATTTAGAACAAAAAATTATTCAGGAAATTAAGCAAGGAGATTTTTCAGTAGAAAGGGCTTTGCTTATTGCATCTGGTCTTACTAATGAGAATCAAATTAATGTATATATAAAGAAAATAGAAATCACCGTAACAGATTTCAAAAAATTTTTGGAAAAAAGAAATATTACTAATAATGGAAATCAAAACTATCAAATAGCTAAAACATTATTTGAGTATCTACAGAAAGACAATCTAAACAGGTATAATAATGATCCCTTATTAACTAATGTAATTGATAATCAGCTATCTAAGAATAAAAAAGTTGGAAATTGCAATGGTTTGACTTCTTTATATACTGTTCTGGGATTAAGATTAGGCTTAAATTTATCAGTTTTGTTTAATGATTACCATATCCTAACTCTTTTAGAAAAAAAGGTACTGATAGACCATGTAAATCCACGTGGTTTTGATATTTCTTTTAGGAATTATTCAGATTTTAAAAAAGGTGATCTTGTTTTTCTAATTTCAGCTACTTACAATCATAGAGGCACTGCAAAGAAAGATTTAGGAGATTTTGAAGGAGCAATTGCTGATTGTGATAAAGCAATTGAAATTAATTCTAAGAGTGCATCTGCTTACTATAATAGGAGCATTAACAAAGCTAGTTTGGGGAATTTTGAAGGAGCAATTGCTGATTGTGATAAAGCAATTGAACTTAACCCAAAACCTGCTTATTATACTATCAGAGGCAATGCAAAAAACTGTTTAGGAGATTTAGAAGGAGCAATTGCTGATCAAGATAAAGCAATTGAACTTGATCCAGAATATGCATATGCTTACAATAACAGAGGCATTGCAAAGAAAGATTCTGGAGATTTTGAAGGAGCAATTGCTGATTATAGCAAAGCAATTGAAATTAACCAAAAATGTGAATTACTCTACAATAATATGGGCATTGCAAAGAGTATGTTAGGAGATTTAGAAGGAGCAATTGCTGATTATAGCAAAGCAATTGAAATTAATCCAAAAGATGGATCTCCTTACAATAATAGGGGCATTGCAAAGAATATGTTAGGAGATTTAGAAGGAGCAATTGCTGATTATAGCAAAGCAATTGAACTTAATCAAAAAGATGCCAATTCTTACTATAACCGAAGTAATGCAAGATTGTTAAAACATGATTTTATTGGTATGGTAAAAGATTTTTTTAAATATCTCAAATTAAAATAAACTAATTATACCTCTTAAACAAACAAATTAACCATAATAAGAAGTTATATTCCTTTTTGGGCTAAGACGTCAAAACATTTTTATACTAATCAGCAACCTTTCAACACATGAAAGCAATAATCCTTCTAAGCCCAGGCATAGACAGCCCTGTTGCGGCCAATTTAATGCAAAAGCAGGGCCTTGAATTAATAGGCCTCAACTTCTTTATGGACAACCACAATGCGGTTGATAAAATAGCTAAAAAAATTGGAATAAAAAAAGTCCATTATATTAACCACAAAGAAATTCTCACCCAAATAAAAAACAATACAAACCCAAAATACACATGTTTGCTATGCAAAAGAATGATGTACAGGTTTGCTGAAAATCTAGCCAAAAAAGAAAACGCAAAATTCATAGTAACCGGAGAAAACCTTGGACAGGTGGCTTCCCAAACCTTGGATAATCTTGCTGTGCTTGACAATGCTGTCGACACACCAATATTAAGGCCATTGCTATGCTTTGACAAGAATGAAATAATTGATATTGCCAAAAAAATAAACACTTACGGGCTTTCAGAAAACAAAAAATGCCTTTTTGTTCCAAGACATCCATCTACAAAGGCTAAACTGGAAATAATAGAAAAAGAAGAGTCAGAACTTGATATTAAAGGTATTATAAACTCACTGAATGAGTAAAACAATATGTATTTTGTTTTTTAGATATTCAAATAATATATTTCTTAGCATAGAAATGTTTAAATAAGACTTATAATTCTAAAATAATCTGGAATACAACAGGTTGTATTCTTTGAGTTCCTATTATACAATATATTGTATTAACTATTAGATAACAAAAAAGCTATAAGGCCAAAATAAAGCCCAAAAAAGTCAAACATGCCCTTGATAACAAAATGAAATGCCCATATTGCAGCAGCACAAAAACAAAAGTTACAAACAAGAGAGACTCTGATGAAGAGGGAATAACAAGAAGGAGAAGGGAATGCCTTAAATGCGGCCGAAGGTTTACAACATACGAGAGGCCGGAAATAGAAATAATAGTTATAAAGAAAGACAAAAGGAGAGAACCTTATAATCGGGATAAACTGACAATCGGATTAGTCAAGGCATGCGAAAAAAGGCCAATAAGCCGCGAAAAGGTTGAAAAGATTGTTAATGAGATTGAAGAAAAATTAAGAAGAAAGGGCAAGGAAGTAAAAAGCGAGGTAATTGGAAAACTTGTTATGCAGTCCCTGAAAAAACTTGACAAAGTTGCTTATATAAGGTTTGCTTCAGTATACAGTGATTTCCAGGATCTTGCTGACTTTAAAAGCATCTTTAAAGATATTATGAAAAAATGAACAATGGAGACAGAAAAATGGTTACAAAAGTAAGAAAGAGGGATGGCAGGGTTGTAAAGTTCAAAAAAGAAAAGGTTATTGATGCTATCTGGAATGCTGCTAAATCTGTTGGCGGGAAAGATAAGGAAAAAGCAAAACAATTAGGAAATCTTGTTATTGAGCAGATAGAGAAAAAATTTGAGAAAAAGATACCACAGGTAGAGGAAGTCCAGGATGTTGTTGAAAAAATACTTATTAAAGAAGGCCATGCAAAAACCGCAAAAGCCTATATTCTTTACAGGAAAAGCCACCAGGATTTGAGAGAAATAAAGGCTATATTTGACACAATAGAGGTTGTAGAGGACTATGTTGGCGAGAAAGACTGGGCTATAAAAGAGAATTCAAACATGGGATTTTCACTCCAAGGCCTGAATAATTACATTGTTGAGAGAATAATCAAAAATTACTGGTTGAACAGGATTTATCCTGAAGCAATCAGAAAAGCGCATAATAATTGCAAGATTCATATTCATGACCTTGGTACTTTAGGAGCATATTGTGTAGGTTGGGATCTTAAAGACCTTCTTTTAACTGGATTTAAGGGTGTTCCTGGAAAGGTTGAGTGTGCTCCTGCCAAGCATTTAAAAACAGCACTTGGGCAGATTGTAAATTTCTTTTATACCTTGCAGGGCGAAACAGCAGGAGCCCAGGCATTTTCAAATTTTGATACATTGCTTGCCCCTTTTATAAGGTATGATAACCTTAACTATAAGCAGGTTAAGCAATGCATGCAGGAATTCTGCTTTAACATGGCTGTTCCAACAAGAGTTGGCTTCCAGACCCCATTTACAAACGTTACCCTTGATTTAAAGATTCCTGAATATATGAAAGATGAGCCTGTAATCGTAGGAGGACAACCGCAGGAAGAAAAATATGGCGAATTTGAAAATGAAATGAAAATGATTAATAAGGCTTTTGCAGAGATTATGTGTGAGGGTGACGCCATAGGAAGGATTTTTACATTTCCAATCCCAACTTACAATATAACCAAGGATTTTGATTGGGATAATCCTGATTATGAGCCTATATGGGATATGACTGCAAAATATGGAATACCCTATTTCTCCAACTTCATTAATTCAGATATGAAGCCAGAGGATGCCAGAAGTATGTGCTGCCGCCTTAGGCTTGACCAGTCAGAACTAAAAAGAAGAGGGGGTGGCTTGTTTGGCTCAAATCCATTGACAGGAAGCATTGGCGTTGTCACAATAAATATGACCAGAATAGGATTTGTATCTTCAAATGAAAAGGAATTTTTTGAAAATCTTGAAGAACTAATGGACATTGCAAAAGAAAGCTTGGAAATAAAAAGAAAGGCACTGGAAAACTTTACCAAAAATGGATTGTATCCTTACTCTAAATTCTATCTAAGGATTGTGCATCATGGATTTGGCGAATACTGGAAAAATCATTTCTGCACCATTGGTTTGCTGGGAATGAATGAGGCAATTATAAATTTTATGCCAGGGGAAGACATTACAACAGAAAAAGGAAATGAATTCGCACTGAAGGTTCTTGATTTTATGAGGGAAATAATCAATGAATATCAAAAAGAGACAGGAAGCATTTACAATCTGGAAGCAACACCTGCTGAGGGAACTGCTTATAGGTTTGCAAGAGAGGACAAAAAAAGATTTGGCAGAATCAAGGTTGCAAATGAGGCAAGCTATAAAAAAGGGGCAAAACCTTATTACACCAACTCAACCCATCTTCCGGTTAATTTTACAGATGACCTGTTTCATGCTCTTGAATTGCAGGACCCACTGCAGATTAAGTATACTGGCGGAACAGTATTTCATTCATATATAGGCGAGAGATTAACCAAGGACGGAGTGAAAAACCTAATAAGAAAAATAGCTGAGAATTTCAGAATGCCCTATTTTACTATCACACCCACTTTTTCCGTATGCCCAATACATGGCTATATTCCTGGTGAATATGAGTATTGCCCTAAATGCGAGTTAATCTCTAATGAAGAATTTAAAAAAATAAAAGAGGTAATCAAATGAAAACAAAATGCGAAGTCTATTCAAGGGTTGTAGGTTATTTGAGGCCGGTTGAGCAGTGGAATGAAGGCAAGGCTGAAGAATTTAAAGACCGAAAATATTTTGAAGTGGCAGAAAAAAAAGAATAGGATTAAGAATGCAAATAGCAGGATTACAAAAACTAACTTTAATTGATTATCCTGATAAAATAGCCTGCACCATATTTTTATTTGGATGTAATTTTAGGTGTGGTTTTTGCCATAATCCTGAGTTGGTTTTGTCTGATAAGCCAAAAAAAGAATACAAAGAAAAAAAAATTCTTGATTTTCTAAGGCAAAGGAAAAAATACTTGGATGCTATATGCATAACAGGCGGAGAGCCATTGATTAATTTTGATCTGCCTGAGCTATTGAAAAAAATAAAGGGATTAGGATTTCTTGTCAAGCTGGATACAAACGGCTCTAATCCAAAAAGATTAAAGGAGTTAATAAGCAAAAAGCTTGTGGATTATATTGCCATGGATATTAAGGCAGACAAGGATAATTACAATGTTCTTGCTGAAGTAAAGATTGATATTAATCAGATTGAAGAGAGTATTAAACTTATAATAAACTCTGGACTAGACTATGAGTTCAGGACAACTGTAATTAAGGGTTATCATGATGCTGAAAAGTTAAGGAAAATTGGCGAGTGGATAAGCAGCTTTGGCAAGGCAAAAAAATATGTTATCCA
>JAHIFA010000084.1 GCA_018901315.1 Nanobdellota archaeon
AAATATTAGCATCTTATCATGGTAAGGAGTTGGTAATGACTTCAAAACAACTCATTTTTAATTCTAAAAAAGAATTATTGAAACATTTTAAACAAGTAGATGAAATTATATTGTCTGGAAAATTTAATATGGTTCCTCTTTGTATGTATTCTAATAATCTTAATCTTGAGGATTATATAATAGAATTTATTTACCAGAAAAATAGTGATTTAATGATTAATGTGCAAAATAAAAGTTATGAGGAAGCAAGTTCAGAGGAAATTGGGCAGATTGTAACAGGATATTTTGATAAAATGAGCCAAGCCCTGGTTTGTAGAGACCAAGGTGAATTTAAAGATACAAAAAGAAAACTACTGGATTTTGCTGCTGAATCTCCTTCAAAGGATTATATTCCAAAAATTTGCGATTTATTGTTAGAAGCTGATAAAAAACAAAGTAGTATGATTGGATATCATTTTACTTTAATGATGCAGGCAGTAGAAAATCAAGAGTATTTAATTGCAGGTCATCATAAAAAAAGATTAACAGAAATAGAAAATACTTTAAATGAAAAACAAATCACAAATATTTTAAAATTAGGAATTAAAAAAATTAATCATCAACAGTAAATAATTTAGAGTCACGAACATCAAACAACTTAATTCTTGCGCCTGCGTCAAGCCAGCCGTGGGCATAGCTCAGGGCCGCGAATGCATTCACATAATCATCTTTTTCCCTGAAATATTTGGCATCTTTGTAGTAACACTGGGCCATGTCAAGGAAATCAGCAGCAAACTCTTTCTTTGAGCTGTCTTTGGAGATATTTTCTTTTGCTTCCTTCAGGGCTTGGCCTGTAATATCAAAGTACTTCTCCAGCTTTTCATCAGTTATTTCTCTCATAAAGTATAAGAAATGTTATTTGTTTTTATAGTTTTGGATTTAGAAATTATTAATATTTTAATACTAACTAGTAGTTACAAAGCGAAAGATTTATAAATATTGATTTCTAATTAGTTAGTATTATTAATTTCGCAAATATTACAGATTTGACGGAAATTTTTTTATTTTTTCCTAGAAAGCTTTATTAATAATCAATGACAAAGAAGACAAAGGATATAGTAAAGTTTCAAGGTAGGTATTTCAACAAAGATAAAAAATGAAAAATAAAAACGCCTTTTTGGAATCTTTAGAACATGCTTTTGAACTTGAAAAAAAGTATGATGTTCCAGCAGTTGATATTTTGTTAATTTCCCTTAATATGGAGGGAGTTAATTACCCCTTTCTTGATTCTAAGAGGGTAAGATTTAAAATGAGTCCTTACTTGATTAATGAAGAGTTTTACCTTGCTTTAACAAATACAAAGGATTCGCGTTGGACTCATAATGGAAAGAAATTATTATTTGAAAAGAAGCCCATTGCTGATGCAGAACTAGCTGAAAATGATACTTGTGATAGCACTTACTTCAGAAAATTTGTAAATATAAAAGGCCATAAAATAGGTACTGAAATGACAATTAACTCTAACAATAGGAGAAAATGTAGTGGTTGTAAGTTCTGTGGTACATATCAATTAAATTCTGCAAAAGGAGATGAAGATGATTTAACTAGTCCACTAAAGTTAAGAAAGAGGATTAATCATGTTCTCATTAATGAAAAACTGGAAGATTTATCTTATGTTAGAGGAATAAGCATTGTAACAGGATGTTTTAAAAATGAAAAAGAGACTTTAGAGCACATACTAATGCTAAATGACGTATTAAAAAATAATTATAATTTTAAAGGTGAATTAAAGTATATGGGCTCACAAATGACCTCACTAAAGTCTTTAAAAAAAATTGCAGAATATGTAAATCCTGCGACAATAGCTATGACAATTGAATGTTTCACAAGAAGGGATCAAATGTTAAAACCAAAAAAAAGAGTATCCTTAGAGAAAAGCCGGGAAATTTTAAATAGTGCAAAGGCTTTGGGCATTGGAACAACGATTCTCTACATACAGGGGTTGGACCCTCTAGATATATTTGCTGAGGAAATTAAAAAATATATCCCAGTATTAACAAATTTTCCTATAATCAATACAATGCAGGAGTATGCCCCCGGACAGGCTGATTTAAGGCATCCTTCAGCTAATAAGATTGATTATTATTTAAATGCAAGGAAAATATTAGAAAATATTTTTAAAGACAAAAACCTTAAACCTAAAGTTTGGCAGGATTACCGTGGTTTATTTTTTACAAAATATAATGGGGAAAAATTAAATGGAATTAAGATTTAATGATTTTAACAAAAGTCAAAATCCATATGCAAATAGATTTCATAATAAGCTTAAGGAAAAAGGTGCAAATTTTGCAACAGGTATTCCTTGTGGAGTATTGAAGTATTTCATCAATAATTTTGAAATTGATAAAAATTTTATCCATCTTCCTGCACAAAGCGAACCTGAAGCAGTTGGTATTGCTGCAGGAGCTTATCTTGGAAGTAAAATTCCAGTTGTTTATATGCAAAACTCTGGAATGTTAAAATCTACAAATGAAATAAGCTCTTTGTTAATTCCATGTGAGATACCTTTCTTATTTGTTGTAACATACAGGGGATGTTCAGGAGAGAATACACCACAGCATTTAGTAGGAGGCAAGCTTACCAAAAAAGTTCTAGAGCAATTAGACATTTTCTATAAAGAATTGGAAGAAGATAATATTGAAGAAACAGTTTCAGGTTCTTATGATTTTATTAATGAAAAAAAGAAACCTGCAGTAATCCTAATAAAGAGAGGTTGGTCTTCATATAAAGGCAAAAGTAATGAAACAAGTTCAGAACCCAAAATCCCTAATAAAAGATTAGAATATGGAAGCAAAAGTGTTATTAGTAATATATTATCAAAAGTATATAACAGAACTTCAAAATCTTCAAAAAAAATGAAGCGAGAGGTTGCTCTTGATTCAATTATAAATTCAACTAGTTCGGGAGATGCAATCTTTTCAACAACAGGACTAATAAGTCGTTCATTGTATGAAAGATATGATAGTCCAAATCAATTCTATAATGTTGGGTCTTTTGGTTTGGTATCTTCACTTGGATTGGGTTTTGCTGTATCTAAACCAAAAACAAGAACAATTGTTATAGACGGAGATGCAAGTATTTTAACAAATTTTGGTACACTTGTTACAATAGGTTACAGCAATCCTAAAAATTTAACCCATATTGTATTGGACAATAATGCATATGCTTCATGCACAGAAGAAATATCATGTTCAGACACAGCAAAAATTCCATTTGTTGCAGCTCTTCAAGGATATTCTGCAGTGTATATTGTTAATACAGAGGAAGGCCTTAAAGAAGCTATTGAAGAGTCTAAGGAAGTAGAAGGACCAATTTTAATAAATACTTATATTGGGTTGGGAGGAAGAAGGGATTTTAAGAGGCCATTGAATTTACCTTACATAACAAAACGCTTTAAAAATTATTTTAATGAAAAATAAAATGAATCCCTATGATATATTTAATAGAAAAAAAAATATTAAACTAGTATTATCCGATGCAGGGGATATCCTTTTTGATTCTGCTTCAAATATAAATGAACAGAAAGAGGTTCTAAGAGAATTATTTAATAGAAACGGAATAGATTGGTGTGGTGATAATATTTATAATATATTTAAACCTTACAAAGTTTTAAGCCAAACTAAAATATCAATGAGAGAAGCAATAAATCTTTTTCTGAATGATAATTTTATTAATGCAACTTATGCAGATTATTGTAAGTTAATAAATGAAAGGTATAACTACAATAAAAAAATCAAGTTATTTAAAGATGTAACAAAAACTCTTGAAATCCTTAACTATAAAGGAATTTTGTTTTATATACTAACTGATGCAACAGAAAAAGGAAATAATCTATATTCTAAAATAGAAAAGATGATTATTTCTCAACTGGTCGAGAGAGGAGTTTATAACCCTTATAATTTTAATGTTCTAAATTATATTTCAGGAATCATATCTTCTAAGGATATTGGTGTGAAAAAACCAAACCCAAAATTTTTTAATATTGCTCTTAAATGCAGAAATGGTTTTAAAAAAATTGAGGCTGTTTTTATAGCACATGAAAGCAATGAAATATTTGGTGCAGCAAATCTTGGTATTGATGTAATTGCACTAAACTACTGGAAAGAAAAAGGTTCAATTGAAATCGATAAAAAGATTTCAGAACATAACATAAAATACAAATCAAACAAAGTAAATTCCAGAATTTACCAAGTAAAACATTTTTCAGACATTTCTCAAATAGTTTAGTGTATAACATCGCGATCACTGTTACGTGTTTTTTCTACAAGAAAAAATGCCGAAGCAAATCGTAGGCAAAGTATGACACAAGAAAACTTTTTGGTATCAATCACGAAGTGCCTTTACAAAAACATTGAAGACAAAAACAATTATTCTGATTTCATAATTCTAAGAACTTCTTCAAATTCTTTAGCCTGTTGGATTGCATCTTCTAATGCATTGTGAGGAAGACTCCTTTCATCACGTAGATTTAAGTCCTTCATACTTACATTAGGATTTCTCATAATACCCCTATAAAATGAATTCATATCTTCTCCGCTATGACCTAAGGGATTTTCTCCATCATAAAAATTATCAAAATACCAAGATGTAAACATAGCATCAAATTTTATTGCTGTAGCTGCTTCAATTGGTTTAAATCCTTTTGTGTTTAATTTGATCCAACTTACATATTCACTCAAAGCTTTTTGAACTTCTTCACCAACATCAGATAATAATTCTAACACTTTCCTCGGATTAAATATACCACTTTTTGGATTGAATTCATCTTGTGATTTAAGATTATCTAAACATCTTAATCCAAGACAACCAATTTTCATTGCTTCTGTAACATAATTGTGATTTAATGGTTTTAATTCTCTATAAAATTGTAACTCTCGATTACCCACAATACAGGCTCCAAATGAAATCATTGAATATTTTCCGGGCGTAGGACCTGATGCTTCAATATCAATTGAGATGTATTTTTTATCCATACTATGGGGAATCATTAAGATTATATAAATAATTTGTTTTTGTCTTTCAAGTAAAAAGAAAATTTTTCTGAGTAATATTACACATAACATTGATTAAGAGTAATAGTCTTCAGAAAGTATTATATATAAGTAAAGTTAAAAATAAATAATCTTTACCAAAATGCTTCAGTGGGACAAAATATACAAAAAAGAAGGGGCAAAGTATAAGTATTATAATATATTCAAGCCCCATGAGAATATGCCTGATGTATCATATTTCTTTAAGAAAAAAGGAGTTAAAAGAGTTCTTGACTTGGGTTGTGGCGCTGGCAGGAATCTTATTTACTTATCAAAACAAGGCTTTGATATGTATGGCATAGATTGTGCACCCCGGGGTCTGAAAATCATTAAAGAGAGGTTAAAAAAGAAAAAAATAATCTGCAGACTCAAATTAGGCAATATACTCAATAAGCTTCTTTATGAAAATGATTTTTTTGATGCAGTGATTAGTGTCCAGGTCTTACAGCATGGTAAGGTCAATGAGATAAAAAAGGCAATAAAAGAAATTGAAAGAGTACTAAAGCCAGAAGGGCTTATTTTTATAACACTTAGCGGCAGAATTTCCAAGGGCAAGGTTAGAGATTATCTTATTAAGACAGCTAAAAAAATAGCTCCAAGAACATATGTTCCAACAATGGGCAATGAGAAAGGATTAACTCACTTTATTTATAATAAAAAAGTTATAAAAAAACATTACTATAATTTCAAAATTCTCAAAATCTGGAAAGACAGCAGGGATTATTATTGTTTTATAGCTCAAAATAAAAACAAGGCTTAACTACAATTCCCCATCATAAATAAAGAAACCATCTGGTTTAATAACTCTTTCCAGTTGAGACTAATTTGTAACTATTTTTAAAAAGCAACAAAAACAAAATGTTTATAAAACTTTGAAATTATTTTAATATCATGGATAAAAATAATTCAGAACTACTTAAATTGTTGAATTCTAAAAAAGATTTTAACTATGATGTGAATAAGATAACGCTGACAATAAAACAACCAATTGAAAAAGCAGGAAAAAAGCAGGGAAATCGTTTGATTGACAATTTAAAATATAAAGGAAGGTTAGCATCAATACAGACACCAATCAGACCCTTTTATAGGTTTAAACCTATTTTTGTAACATGTGATAAAGGAACTTCTGATAGAAATCTTGGAATTGTTGTTGAAGCATTAGAAGAGGTGTTAAATTCTATAAGTATGAAAGAAATTTTGCCAATACACAGTTTTGGTTATTGGAATGAAGGAAAAGGACCACATGAAAGTATTGATTGGTATATAAAAAGAGCATTTAATCCTCAAAAAAAAGAGTATGATATAAATAATAAAGGACAATGTGAGTTAGATGTATTTTGGAGAGATTTAAAAGAAGATCCTATACAAGATAAGAGGCCCCATTATGATGTAATAGTTTTATCAGATTTTGATTTATATAGCCCACGTTATCATCTTAATTTTATGATTGGGGAAGGTCTGGAGCAAGGTACTGTTTTAAGCATAATAAGATACAAAAATAATGAAAAAGAGGTAATAAAACAAGCTGCTTTGCATGAGTTTGGACATACATTTGCAAATCTTGACCATTGTAATAGTAGAGTAGGAAACGGAAAAAATAATGAATGTACAATGAAATTCCCTAACAAAATACCTTATGATCTTGAATTACAAGCAAGATATAGAAACAAAACAGGTGTGCTTTTTTGTGATAAGCATGAATTAAAGAATTATGGATTAAACATAGAATTTAACAGAAAGCATTTAATTTACTTTCCTGAAGTCAAAGAACTTAAAAATAAAATATACTCATTGAATCCAAGATTGTTAAAAGTTTTAGATTTTGGAAAATTAGCTTTGCTAGAAACAAAAATTATATTAGAATAAAGATAGTTATACCAATTCTTTTTATTTGATCATAAACTTTTACGTTTATTTCGGAAATATTACAGATATAACGGAAATTTACGTCTTTTTTCTTGAAAACTATTATTAAAAAGAGCTCCTTATCTCTTGAGTTAAGATGAAACAAGAATATCAACGATATATTGCAAGTGTAAAAAAGCATGATAATTATTATACCATTATTATGAAAGATGTTACTAAAAAACTAAAGAATAATCCAAACTTGAATATAGATGGATTAATAGATTATCTATTAGATGATAATGGATTTAGCGAAGATGAAAAGGAAATAAAGAATCAGTTAGATAAACTAATTAGTATAGGAAGAAAAGGATATGAGTTTGTTGAGATTGGATTTAGAAATAATAAAGGAGAACATAAGTTTATTAAAACATATTGTAATAAATATATGCTTAGGACTGGAGGAGTATCTAATACTCGCATGATAAAAGAAAAAATCAAAAAAGTAAAGGATTATTTTGAAGACAAAACTTTTGATGGGATAGATTATAAAGGATTTGACCTAGAAGTAGAAATGAGACACATGGATTAGACTAGATTAAATGATAGTAAGGAATAAGAGTTCTAAAAAATGAATGATTTTCGGTTTATCTCTAAAGATTAACATTAGGTTCGGAAAAATAAGTCCTTTTTATTGGAAATGCTTATTAAAAACAAATGCTAATCTGATTTCAAGATGGGATTAAAAAGAACAATAGGGATTTTGTTTTTGACAGGAGCAATTGCAGCAACAAGTTATCTTGGTGCTGGATGTGCAAAAACAGAGAAAACAAAACCCCTTGTTCATGAAGAGGTGGTTGTTATGACTGAAAAACAAGAGCAACCAATGTATGGCATTGCTGGAAAGGATATAAATGATCTTCTGGATTATACAGAACAAATTATTAAGGAAAATCATGAAGAGTTTAAGAATTACATTCTGAATATAAGCAAAATCGGTATTGAAAACAACTATGAAAAAGAAATAGCAGACATGTTTAGCGATGAGCTTCTTGAGAAAAGAATAAGCGAGATGCCTAATGAGAGAAAGCTTAGGATAATAAGGCCATTAATAACTGAAAAAATTGATAATACATATAATAAAATTATAGATTTTGCTGAAGAACAAAAGCCAAAAGTTAAGGAGTTCTACAAAAACCTGGAAAAGAAGGTCAATGATTATCTAAATGAAGGTGAGCGTTAAATGGGTTTTATCAGGTTTGGCTTTAAATTATTGAAGTATTTTGCAATATTCTCAATTGGATACTATATGGGTGGCGGATGCGAGAATACAACAATAAATCAGGAAATAAAAAAAGAGACTAGTTACATAAAACCTGCTTATTATCAGACTGTTGATAAAAAAGTTATGAGAGATATTACTCAATTTAGTGGGCTTGAAAAAAGCCTAACATTATATTATCCGAAAGATAAAAAATAACAAAACTATAAGGGTGAAAAAAATGGATGGGAATTTAATAAAAAAAATTAAAGCAAATAATATCAATAATTTAAATAATAGTAAATATTCAATAATGAAAAAACTTGAAAAAAATGGGGTTTTGGAAAAGAAATACAACATAAAGCGATATCACCCCGAAGAAAATTCAATTGTAGATACTCTAAAACACCAAGGGGGGCTTTCTGGAGAAGATAATTACGTTGGATTAGAAAAAAACGTTAAAGAGATAGCTAAATTAAATAGTGATATGAACAGAAAACTTCTTGCCAGCAAGTCGCTGCCAATTAAACTTTGGGTATACTCATCAGATTTTGTTAAAACAAAAATACTCGGAAAAGAAGCATATTCAATAGAGGATATATTTGACAGGCAGATACTCAACATAAAAGGATTGGATTCAAACTTAACAAATGTTATTTTTAATTCAAGAAAGGAATTAAACAAATTAATAGCTTATAGGGATGAAATAACTAAAGAATGGGATGAGAATATGGGAAAATACAAGAAATTAGACAAAGATGGACAAATAAAACATCAATTGTATTTAGAAGCAGACAAAGAATTTAAATCAACAGAAAAAGGCGATAAAAACTATTTTGCCCTTAAGAGAGCGTGTACAAACTTAAGGAGAGATTTGGATGAGATCTCACACCAAAAGTACCTTTCTGCTAATAAAATAAAAGACAGAGAGAAGGAAGAGAATGTTCTTGGAGACCTTGAAGAAATGCTTACTACAGGAATAAAGGTTTGTGAAACCATCAGTGATAAAACAAGCGGAATATTGCGTTATGTTATAAATACAAAAAAGCAATGGGATACTCTTGTTTCTCAAGGCAGGATTGTTGAAGCATTGTATAAATCTGTGGCTATGCTTGGTGAATACTCCAATAACCTGCATGAAAAGTTAAATGAAGGCATAAAAAAAATGGGAGGTATTGCAGGCAATCCAAATATCCTCAATAGCTATTATTTAAGGACTCATAGGGGAATTAAACAGATAGCATATAATGTCTCATCAAGTCATCTTGATAAAGTTGGAAACTTGGAGAACCAGATGGATGATTACCTTAATAGCAGAGAGGATACGGACTAAAAGATTCTTTATTATTTATTTTTAATATTTTATATAATAACCAAATATTTTCCGGTTTACTTCTAAAGATTCACGTTTTGTCCGAAAAAATACCTCTTTTTTCTCGGAAATGCATATAAAAAAGAAATTCTTCTTAATAATTAAAAAAATTAAATTTTTTGGAGGTAAAAAATGGCAGATGAAAATGAAACATATATTGCAAGTGTAAAAAGTGCTATACAGAATGTTGACCCTCTTACAAAAGAGGTAACTGAAAAGTTAATTGAAGAGCCAAACTTAACTATTAGCGAACTTATAGATTATTTAACAAAAGATGATGGTTTTAATGACGAAGAAAAGGAATTAATGAAAGGAGTAAAAAAAGAAATAGAAGATTCAATGGCATCTCCTGAACGTCTGGCTATAAAGGCATTAAATGAAGGGAGAGATGGATATAAATCTTTCCCAAATCAAAGTGGAGAAATGACCCAAATAATAAAAAGAACAGATATAGCAAAAAACTATTTTGAACCAAGGACAATTGAAGAAACGCCATATAATGGATTAGATTTAGAAGTACATTTTATGAGAAAAGGCGGATCTGGATTGGACTACATTCTTTTAAAATAAGATGAAACTGCCCAAATCTAGCTTTAGCAGCATTGCTGAAGAAGCTAAACTTTGCCTTATCTTAAATAATAAACTCTATACAGTTGAAGCAAGAGAAGAAAAAGGTAATAATTTTTTTTATTTTGTTAATAAAAAATATTTATTGCAAGAGTCAGAGAGTCTTAGATGTATTGAAAAAATATACTTAAAAAACAATGAAATTGAATTTAAGTCAATTATCAGTAATCTATCAAAAAAAAGTTTAAAAGAAGATAACACATTATTAAAAAAAGATATATTTGAATTACAAAAAAAATATGAACTCCTTGATTTTATAGTTAACAAAGTTTTTCCCCTCTATTCTAAAAACAAAAATAACATAAAATTAAAATCTAAAAACTCAAAACCAAACCAAAAACTAGAAGAAATTTTAAAATCAAAGATTGATGAACACAAGTCTGAGAATCTTAAAGACGGCTTTGAATGCCTCTTAAACAGGGATTATTCTATACTTGAAAAGAACATAATAAAAAATAGTAATCTGCTTATATTTAATGGGAGCATTTATATTACAAAAAAGATTCCAGAAAAAATTTACAAAACAATAAGAAACAGATTTAAGATTAATAATATAAATTACTCATATAAATTTGGTAGTTATTTAAAGGATTTAGAGGAAGAATACCTTAAAAATTTATCAGATGAAATAACAAAATTTTCAAATCATAGTGGAAATCTTTTAAATGAAAAAATAAATTTGTTAAACAAAAAAAATAATTTTTCTGAAATAGTAAAAAAACAAATATACCAAGAAAGTAGCATTGGTTTTATTAAAAAAGAGCAAGGCTATTATATTTTCCTTGAGCAAGAACCATTTGCTCTTAAATCAATTGATCAGTCTGACTATTATGTGTTTGAAAAATGCAAAGTTGGTGTTCAGCTAAAATTAAACAACCATAAAATAGAAATTGAGAGCCCTGTTGTAATTGATAAATATTCTCACCCCTTGCTTTCTGGATTTGATGTTCCAGAACAATATATTTGTACTGGAAGCGGCATAATTAATGATGTGATGAATGATTTTAATGAAAAAAAAGATGATGCTGGAAAAGCAATTTATCTTCTTAAAGTAGGAGGATTTGCCTTGAGGAATGGGTATTGTTCTGGAATGAACCCTCACCATCATCTAAACAGAAGTACCTTTCGTAATAATCTTACAACTCGCCAAGAAATAAACAAAAGGGAAATTGTTGTTGAAAAACAGGGATAATATGAAAAGATTAGAATATATACTTGAAAATAATTCAAAAGAAAAAACAGATGAATTATTTAGCGAGTTAATGATTACTGATTATGCTTATAAAAAAATAAAAGCATATGCTTCTCTAGCCTGCATAACTGCTAATGAATCAATTGAATGTGGTGGTTATTTAGTAACTCCTAAAGAGGATTATGATTGTATTGTAAAAGATGCATATCTGTCAAAAGATCAAAAAGTAACAGGCGTAGAATACATCGTTGATTCAGAGCCAGACATGGATTTTCTAAAAGAAATCAAGAATGATGGATATAAAATTCTGGGGTGGTGGCATAGTCATGGAAGTATGAACCCTTTTCACTCTGGAACAGATGATAATACTTTCAAGAGCATTTATTATAATATTTTTCCGTATAATAAAAAGGAATTAAGTAGAGAAATAATCCCTCTTTCAGGAGATTCATTTAAAATTGAGCATCAAAATGATAAAACAGGAAATGATTATATAATTTTTAAATCAAATAATTTTCTTGAAGATATAATTGAGATGAGGGTAGGTAATAATTTTAACTTAAATGATATTGAAGTTAAAGGAATTAAGATAAAAAAATTCAAAGGTATTTCATTTGCATATAGTCTAGTTGTGAATCGTTTTTATTCTGCAGCACCTTATGCTGAAGTAGCTATCAAACACCCTAAGACAAGAGAAATTAAAATTAACAAAGGGGTTAAAGTAAAGGAAACAATTTCTAATACAATACCCTTAGATTATGAGAAAATATTAGATGAAATAAAAACTAGAATTACCTATAAAGGAAAATTTTTGGGAAAAATAAAAAACAAAGATACAAAATGTTGGGTGATCTAAATTCCAGAGAGAACAGATACACAAGAAAGAATAAATGGATGGAATCAAAAAAAACTTGATAATTCTCTAATAACAATAATTGGAGCTGGACCATTATCCAATTTTGTTTTATCAAATCTTGTTGGTCTGCAAGTTGGAAATATAAGGATAATTAATAATGAAGATTATACTAATAATCCTAATGAATTCTTATTTTTTGATTATTATAACAAAAAAGAAAAAGTTAGGAAGGTTAAGCATCTTGAAAAAATAATTATGCAAATGAATCCTAAAATAAGAGTGGGTGGATATTATTCTACCCTTTTTTATGATTTAGTTGGCAAACCAAATATACTTATCGATCTTACAAATGACCCCTGTTCAAAACTTAAAAGTGTAAAGATTTCGGATAAATTGAAAATACCTTTTATTACTGCTTCTACAAGCAAGAATAAAGGCAAGGTGATGGTTTACACCACTATGAGCAAGACAGAAAGGATAATTCTTTCTAAAAAGAACTATACCCAAAGCATAGACGAATATCTGCTTCCTGATTTTGAAAATTGCCAACAAGGCAATATAACAAGTGGTCTGATTGCTGGATTAGTAACAGAGGAAATAAGAAAATCTATACTTAAATTATATGATTATGACAAATTGATGAAAAAAGGAGTAACATACAACCTCCTATCTAACAGGAGGTTTAAAGATGAATGTGAGATAAATCTTAGTATGACTAATTATCTAAATGAAAAAAATTTGTTTAAGAATAAGAAGGTTGCAATAATTGGTGCAGGTTCAATAGGAAATTTTGTTGGAATTGGTTTGTCTTTAATGGGTTTTGATAAGATATACCTAATTGATATGGATGAAATTGAAGAGCATAACAAGAATAGGCAGATTACTTATACTCTTGGAAATTATGTTGGTAAAAAAAAAATTGATATATTATCTATGTTAATGAATAAAATAAATCCAACTACTCAATCTATAGGGATTTATGGAAAATTAGGAAATAACCTTAATGAAGAAGAAAAAAGAAAACAAGTTAAGTTAATTAATGAATCAGAATTTCTCAAGCTTGATTGTGATTTAATTTTGGGCTGTATTGATAATGTTTCTGCAAGAGCATTTGCTAATAGGTTGGCTGTAAAAAATTCTATTCCTTACATAGATGGAGGAACTAGTCCTTTCTCTGGACAGGTAAGAGTTTATAGTCCTAAAAAAACAGCATGTTTAGATTGTCAGGAGAATATTTATTCTCAGGCAATTGAAGAGCAAAATAAAGAAGAAATTTCTGACCATTGCACTGCAAATGATCATGAGCCAAGTGTCGTCATGTCAAACCAAATAATTGGTGCAGCAATTCTAGGTGAGATAAGAACACTATTTTATCCGGAAGTTTATGGACAACCAGTGATGAATGGCATACTATACAGTTCTTTTGATCGAGATAGGCTTGTTTTGAATAAGATCAAATGTAAACCAAATAAAGATTGTCTTTGCAGTAAAAAATTTTATGATAAATAAAAATGATAAAAAAAATAAAAAATAAAAAATTAGTAGAAATAATTAGAAGAAGAAATGCAGAAAAAAATAAATTTAAGGATAATTATAAAAAAGAAAATTTGTTTAATGTTAAAGCAATATTTAACAAAATAAAAATAAAAAAAAGTGCTTTATTAAAAGCAAACTTCTATTCTACAATAGTCTCAGAATTATTTGATAAATCACTTGAAGCTATGGGCTATTTAGTTGCGCCAGAAGGAATCAATGAAGATGTTGTTAATGACATCTATTTATCCCATAATCAAACTGTTACATCTTCAACATGTACTGGCGATCCTTCTTCTGAGATGAATTCATTCAAAAAAATTAAGAGTCAATGCTCTAAAATAATAGGGTGGTGGCATAGTCATGGACTTTATCATAGGCCATTTCATTCTTTAACCGATGTAGAAACTTTTGAAGGAACTTCTTATGGTATATTTCCTAATAATAAAATTAGTATAGATAATTTTGTTGATGTAAGTAATTTAGATGGTGGTTCTGGTTTAAGTTATTCTCAAAAAGACGATAAGGATTATTTAATGATAAATTCAGAAAACAATGATCCAATTTATAGGTTATCAATAGATAAAATTGATTCAGATATTGTGCCTCTTCTTAAAAATATTAAGGTAAATAAAGTTGAAAAAGCTAATCCGATAAAAATTTCTTTTGCTTATAGCATGGTGACCAACAGCGAAAATATGCAGCCTTACTTAGAAGTTTCTTATAAGGGTAAGAGAGATGACAAAATAAGTTACATAAAAGGAGGAGATGTTAATTTAGAAGTTATAGATGACGGGAAGATTCAATTTGAAGATTATAAAAAATTAGTTGATAATGTGTCAAAGAGGGTTCACCATAATGGGAATCTTCCAACTAAAAAAGTATCAGACTATGAATTAAGAAAAATCATAAATGAAGTGGAAACAAGGGTTAATAATTTTAATATGACTGTGGTTAAGCCTTCTGAAAAAGAGAATGAAGTGAATAAAAACTTAGAAGAAATAATAACAAAAACACCTGAAGAAAAGTTAAAAAATACTGATGAGAAACAAGAGACTCCAATTAAAGATACAAAACAATTACTGCCAGTAAAATATGATGATAAATTAAGCAATTCAACTGAAGATAAAAAAACTATTGAACCTCAAATAAATGAATCTGTACATAGAATACGAGATAGCAATTTAGAAGGGATTATAGATAAATACAATAATCATAAAGAATTAACCAGAAAACAAATATGCAGTGAATATATTATCAATAACTACACTCTTGACAAAATTCTAAGAGGAGCAGAAAACAGAGGTTACAGAATAGATAGAAGAGCAAATAAGATTCCTGATGAACATAAAGCAGATATTATTAATTTGTATAATAACACAAATGTTAAGGTTAAGGACTTACGAAACGAATTAAATAAAAATAGGCGGGAAAATGAGCCAGAGAAAAAATTCAGCACATCTACACTTTATAGTATCCTTCATAAATATGAGAATAGTGGAAATAATGTGAACTGGAGAAGAAAAAATAATAAAAAAGAGCCGCCAAATATAATCAAATATAATCCCATCACTTACATAAGCAACACCTTAAAAGATTATTCTGCAAAAACAAAAGGTTTCATAAAAAAGACAATAAAAAAATACTGGAAAGCTGGTCTTATAGGCGCATTATCCCTTGCAATTGGAGTTGGTTCGCTAATGTATGCTACTCATAAGCCAAACAAACAAATCAACTATACTGAGTCAACTAAGAAAATAGAACATGTTATAGAA
>JAHIFA010000085.1 GCA_018901315.1 Nanobdellota archaeon
AACGTGCTTTTCCTTTCCTTCCTGCTTTTTAGTTTGTTCCTTAAGAAGCTTCATTGGCTGTCCGCAGCATACTAACTCACCTTGGCCAGATTCAACAACTGAGACAAGGTTTCCGCATATTTCACATTTATACATTTCTCCTAGTTTTGTCATTTTTCACCCCTTTATTTTTATTATTAATCAGATTTTAAGTTTTCCAATTCTTTTTCTATTGCTTCCTTATCAAAACCAACTATCATTTTTCCATTAATCTCTATCTGAGGAACTCCCATCTGCCCTGATTTTTCTATCATCTCTTGTACTTTGGCTTGATCATTTGAAATATCAATCTCCTCAAACTCAACATTTTTTTCTTTCAAAAAATCTTTTAAAGTATGGCACCAGGGACAGTTTGGCGCTGAATATACTATTATTTTTGACATCTTGTTTTACCTCTTTTAATTGCAGCACTCGCAGCCTTCCTCAAAACACATGCACTCTGGCTCATAGTACTCTTTTGGATGCTTGCATGATGGGCATTTCTCTGGTGGTTCTGTTCCCTCATGAATATAGCCGCATTTTGAGCATTTCCATTTTATTGGCTTATCTCTTTTGTAAACTGTTCCCTTTTCAACCATTTCCAAGAGCTTTTTATACCTTTTCTCATGATTTTCCTCTACTTCTGCAATCTCTGTGAATAGTTCTGCAGCTTCTTTGTTTCCCTCTTCTTCTGCCTCTTTCTGCATTTTTGGATACATTTTAGTGTGCTCATAATTTTCTCCCTGAATTGCTGCCTTAAGATTTGCCTTTGTGTCACCTATTCCCTTTAAAAGCTTAAACTCATCTTTTGCATGCTGTACCTCATTCAAGGCTGTTTCCTCAAATATTTTTGCAATATAGTGATATCCCTGGTTTCTTGCAACTTTTGCAAAATAATCATACTTGTTTCTTGCCTGGCTTTCACCAGAAAAAGCTGCTTTTAGATTTTCTTCTGTTTTGCTCATTTTATCTACCCCTTATTTTTAGTATATTATCATAAACAAATAGTCATATTTAAAGGTTTTTAAAAAATACAAATTTTTAAAGAATTATTCTGTCTGCATATTCGGGGTGATATAAATCAAAAACAAGGACAGCTAATTTACTCTCGGCATTATGATTTCCAGAAGTTAAGCATAAGGTCTTTCCAATATTGTCCTTAAAATTTCCTGATACATCGACAGTCTCGTGAATATGCCCATGAAGGGTTAAATATGGCTGGCAATTTTCAATAAATAATCTTACAGAAATACTACCAACATGATTTTTAGTTAAAACCTGATCTAAATTTGTTTGATTTGGAGGGGTATGAATAACATAAACTGTTTTATTTGGCTTCTCTTGAAACAGCTTGTCTGATAGGTCTTTTTGGATTGAATCCTGCTTTTCCATATCTGGGCTGAATTGAAATTCCTTCCATCCAGACTTTGTGCTTTTAAATCCATTTAACCTGTAGTTTGTTCTCTTTCGATTTTCATATTCTTCCCTGAGACTTAAAGGAACATTGCTTAAATCAAACTTCTCCCAATCTTTTATTCCAAAAGGGGTTATTGGAACATAAGAATACCCAATAATGTCAAATTCTTTTGTAAGGTTTATTCTTTTTCCATGAATTATCTTATACAAACCAGGATCTTGCTTTTCTAACACATCTAAATTTGTCATACAATCATCATTGCTCATCATTAAAAATAATTTAGAACTAGGCAACTTCTCTTTTAGTGAGTACAATAATTTAGGTAGTCCATGCTCAAAAAACTGCCGTTGAAATTCTATATAATTTTTTTCTAACCTTCTGTTTGGAGCTATGTCTCCCCCAATAATTATTGTATCAGCAGCTATTTTTATAGCATAATTTACAAGTTTTTTATATTGAGTTTCATTTCCGTGTATGTCGGAAGTGTATAATACCTTGTGTTGCATAATTGTTTAAAAAAGATTGTTGTTTATAAATATTGGGTTAACCAGCGCAAAAAAATACACAAAAACTTTATATACTAACCTTAATTCTTATGATATATGGAATTAAAGGAGATTATACTGAAATATGCACTTCAGAATGCTGTAAAGTTCAATGGAAAGGCCAATCCTGGAGCTATTATAGGCAAGCTTCTCAAGGAAGATTCTGACCTCAAAAGCAAAATAAAGGAGCTTAGCAAGGAAATCCAGAAGACTGTGAAGGATGTTAATAACCTTTCATTGGATGAGCAAAAAGCAAAATTAAAAGATATTGCTCCTGAGATGCTCGAAAAAAAGAAAGCTGAAAAAAGGGGGCTTCCAGAGCTTAAAAATGCAGAAATGGGAAATGTTGTAACAAGAATACCTCCAGAGCCTTCTAAGTACAATCACATTGGCCATGCATTAAGCTTTCTGTTAAACTATCTTTATGCTAAAAAATACAAGGGAAAAACTGTTTTAAGGTTTGAGGATACAAACCCAACAGCATCAAAGCAGGAATATGTTGATGCAATGAAAAAAGATGTTCTTGAATACCTAAAGATAAAGCCAGACAAGACTGTTTTTGTTTCTGATGACATGCCAAAATTCTATAAGCTTGCAGAGGATTTAATTAAAAGAAGTGAGGCTTATGTTTGCTTCTGCGACAGGGAAAAAATGCAGGATTTGAGGCATAAGGGCTTGCCCTGTGAGTGCAGGAATAATTCTGCTGAAAAAAACCTTAAGGAATGGAAAAACATGCTCAGCAAAAAATACAAAGAAGGCGAGTGCGTTTTAAGGTTAAAGATTGACATGGAATCAGGCAATCATGTAATGAGAGACCCAGTGATATTCAGGATAATCTATGCAGAGCATTACAGGCAGAAAGAAAAGTATTGTGTCTGGCCAATGTATGATTTTGAGAATGCTGTTGAAGAGGAATTCTGCGGAATAACCCATATTTTGAGAAGCTCTGAGTTTGGCAATATGAGAATTGAGCTACAGGATTATATCAAGGGCTTGTTTGGCTTCAAAAAACAGGAAGTAATACAATATGGCCGCTTCAATGTTGTTGGATCAATAACCCAAGGCAGGGAGATAAGACAGCTAATTGCAGACAAAAAAGTGATTGGATGGGATGATCCAAGATTAGTTACGCTAAGAGCATTAAAAAGAAGAGGGATAGTTCCTGAGATGTTCTATGAGCTTGCATTAAAAGTCGGGCTTTCAAAAACACCAACAAATATTGACTGGACTGTTATTTCCTCAATAAACAGGAAAATTCTTGACCAAAATTCAGACAGGTATTTCTTCATTGATGACCCTAAAGAAATCACAATAAAAAATGCTCCAAAGCTTGATATAGAAATAAAGCTTCATCCAGAGCATGAGGAAAGAGGCACAAGAAACCTGAAAACAAATGAAAATTTTTACATTTCAGAAAAAGATTTTAAGGAATTAAAAGAAAGGGAGCTCTATAGGCTTATGCATGCATTTAATTTCAAAAAACAAAAAAATCAGTTTGTTTTTGATTCAAAAGAACTTGAAAAATACAAGAAAGAAGGAGAGAGGATAATGCACTGGCTTCCAAAGGATGAAAAGCTTGTCAATGTTGAGGTCATGATGCCTGATGCTAAGATTATTAAGGGAATTGCAGAGCCATCTGTAAAAAACATCAAGATAAATGAAGTTGTTCAATTTGAACGCTTTGGTTTCTGCAAGCTTGACAGTATTGAAAAAAATAAGCTTGTTTTTTGGTTCACGCACGAATAAAATAGGAAAAATTTAAAAAATTAATGGGGTGTA
>JAHIFA010000086.1 GCA_018901315.1 Nanobdellota archaeon
CCTGTTATAATTAATAATGAGGTTATGAAAAAGATTGATGAGTTGAGTAATCTTGCTCCACTGCATAACCCTGCAAATCTTGCTGGGATGAAAGTTTGCAAAGAGCTTTTGCCTAAAATAAAACAGGTTGCTGTTTTTGACACGGGCTTCCATAGCAATATGCCTGAAAAAGCATTTATCTATGGAATCCCATATGCATACTATAAAAAATATGGCATAAGGCGCTATGGTTTTCACGGAACCTCTCATAAATATATCTCAAGAAAAGCAGCTGAAATCTTAAACAATGATTACAAAAAATTAAAAATAATATCCTGCCATTTGGGAAATGGCTCAAGCATTGCTGCAATAAAAAATGGTAAAAGTATTGATACATCAATGGGCTTTACTCCATTGGAAGGGGTTGTTATGGGAACAAGGTCTGGTGATATTGATCCTGCTGTAATCCTGTTTTTAATGAAAAAAGAAAAACTTTCTGTTAAGGAAATTGATGATATATTAAACAAAAAATCAGGCTTATTGGGAATATCCGGGATAAGCCCTGATGTCAGGGTTTTATGGGCAAGTGAAAAAAAAGGAAATAAGAGAGCAGGCTTGACACTGGATATTCTTGGCTATAGGGTTGCAAAATATATTGGAGCCTATGCAGCTGCAATGAACGGTGTTGATGCAATTGTCTTTACAGCAGGCATTGGAGAGAATGCATATTATTTAAGGGAAAGAATACTAAAAAATTTTGAATATCTTGGCCTAAGAATTGACAAAACAAGAAACAAAAACAATGAAACAATAATCTCAGCAGATAATTCTAAAATAAAAGTGTTAGTAATCCCAACAAACGAGGAACTCCAGATAGCCAGAGAAACCTTTGAGTTAGTAAAGTAATTAAAAATTAATAATTTAACTTATATCTTAATATGGCCCCTATTCCACCAAGGCCGTCCAGCTTCTTGCCGCCGTCATGGTCTGAGCCGATTATGTTGACACTGCCTTTCATGCTCTCTGTGTTTTTCATAAGCTGGTCTATTTTTTCAAATTTCTTTTCAGCTCTTGTTTTCTGGATTAGCCTGTCTGTTACAAGAAGCTTTTCAACAGCTCCTGCATTAACAGCTTTTTCTGTTTCCTTTAGGCCATAAACAGCCAGGTTGTTTTTTGAGATTTCCTCTAACAATGATTCAACAAATTCTAGCTCTTTTGCAACCCTCTGCTGGCTCAAGACATTTTTTACCTCAGGCCTTTTCAGAACTTCGTTAATTGCCTCTTTTCCAGAGCATGAGCATGTTGCCAATGTTATTTTTTTCTTGATCTCATCATTCTTTATGTTTTTCATTAAATCCTCTTTCCAGAATGCAGGGCTTGCAAGTATTATGCTTTCAATTTTATATCGTCCAACATAATCGTAAAGCTTGTTTACAACCTCGCCATAAAAATTTCCTGTTTTTGCTTTCAGGTCTGCCTTTTTCTCAACATCCCCTTTAATCTCAGACAGCAAGCTAAAGCCCTGTTTTTTTAAAAGCCCAAAGCATGCTTCATCCCTGTCAAGAATGCAAATCAGTATTTTTTTGGTTTCAACTGATGCCTGTTTTATTTTTTCAACCTGAAAGCTTAGCCATTGTTTTTTTATTATTGTGATTATAGAGCCTGGCTCAAGGTTAAAGGTGTGGTAAGAGCCTTTTTGTATGTCCTCTGGGCCCTGCGTTATAGTTCCAGAAACCCTTAAAACAGAAGAATATTCATGAAACTCAGTATTTTCAACCCTTATTTCAATGAAAACAGTTTTCTTAACAATATTAACCTTTCTTTGGTCGCTCTCACCAATTTTTATTTTCCTTATGGTCTTGCCTCTAACAAGATCATCTGGCTCTATTATATGGCTTAAACACCAAAGGTCATCCATATTCTCTATCTTGAGTTTTGCTTCCCCTTTCTTCAAATTAATATGGATTTGTTTCATACCTTTAAAATAGGAAAACTTATATATATTAAGTTATCTATTTAGGCTTAGGTGATCATCTATGAATAATAAAAAAGCTCAAGGCACTAATGCTGCTAGTGCAACAGGATTTGTAGCCCTTATAGTTGGATTAATTGTATTGTATATTATATTTCTGCCGCCAGAGGAAAGGGCAAATTTATTAGGGGAAAATGAAACTGCTGAAGAAGAAGGTGTTAGTGTGGAAGCTGAAGAAAATATCTTGCTGCTTGAATATCCTGGAAGAATTGATTACCTAAAAGAAAAAGAATATGAGCATGATATATCTGCATTTAAGTTATACAAAACAATAAATGCTCAGGAGATTGATATAATCAATCCCTTTGTCGTAAGGCATGGCCTATTTGATGAGGTAAAAAAAGAGGCTCCTTTTAAGATATCGGATTTGAAAAATACAGAAAATGTTTTATTATCATTTACAGCAAAAAAGTATAATGGATTACTAACAATAAAATTAAATGGTGTTAATATATTTGAGAGCGAGATAACAACATCAAGTCCAAAGCCAATAAAACTCAAAAAAGACTATCTTGAAGAGGATAATATGTTAGAGTTTAGTGTTTCTGGTACAGGTGTTAAGTTCTGGTCAACAAATATTTACAGCCTTGATGACATTAGGATAGTTGGTGATGTTGCTGACATAAGCAGGCAGGAAAGCAAAAACATATTTTTCATAAGCGAGAATGAAAAACTGAATCTTGAGAGAGCCAAACTCAGATTTTTGCCTCAGTGCAAACCCGAGGATGTTGGGAAGCTTGATATTTTAATTAATTACCAAAATGTTTTTTCTGGTGTGCCTGATTGTGGAGGCATAAATGTTTATAGTTTTTCAACAAATGTTTTGTATAGTGGTGATAATAACATTGTTTTTAAAACAGATAAGGGCTCTTACCTTATTGAGCAGATAAAGGTGCAGACAAGCCTTAGAGAGCTAATATATCCCACCTATTATTTTGAGATTAATGAAACAACAATTGAAAAGATTAAAGGGAACACATATGATGCTGTACTCTCTATTGAATTTGTTAATGACAAAAAAGACAAGGAAATGAACCTCAATATAAACAACAGGATGACTTCTGTTGATACAGAGGAAGCAAAATATTTAAAAAAAGTAGATGAGTACCTAAGAGAAGGCAACAACTTCATAAAAATAGAACCATTGTCAATGCTTGATATTATTGAGCTGAAAGTGGAGCTTGAAAAATAATCTTTTATTTTTCTAAAAAGAGGGATTTATGGCAGGAGCTAAAGATATGTGGAAGAAATTCTTAAGTAGTATGAACAGGGGTCTCACTGCTAATCCTTCCATAACCCTGTTTATTGTTATTAGTTTTGTTATTCATTTGATTGATGTTTTTTCAGATTTTAGGAATACTAGTTTTAGAATATTCGCTTATTTAATATTAGCAATAAGTGCATGGCTTAGCCTATTTAAGGATCAAGAAAATCCAGGAGTTATTGATATTGCAAACATTAAATTTCCAATTATTCTCTCATCAATTGCAATATTTGCTCCTTATTTAGGGGGAGTTCTCCCTTTTTTAGGCAGTTCACAGGCATTTCAGACAGCAGTTATATTTTTTCCAGCTTGGGTATTATACCTTTGTTTTGCAATGGGGCAAAATTGGTTTATTACTATATGCAGGTGGGTTATAGTAGCATTATTATTATTTCTTTTTTTACCTACTTTTATTAATAGTTTTATAAATGATTTAAGAGTAGGGGATATTGAAACAGGAATCAATGTGCAGCAAACCATCTCAAATACTATGAGAGACTTAAGCTATGGAGTTAATAGTTTCGTAAAAAATGTTGGAAAAGCCTGGAAAGATGCCTGGAATAACCTTATAAAAACAGCCACAGGGGATTATTACAGTGGAGAGGTTGATAAGTATGAGAATGAGCCAGTGGGTGTTTATCTTGAGGACTTGCAGGCAGCTGATTCAAAATTCTTTGAAGGAGAGAAAATAACTGTCTGGGCTGTTCTAAAGGCAAAAACATTGGATAAGGAAATAAACATAAATGTTTCATGTTATGCAAAAGAGGGTGATAAAAAAATACAAGGGAGTATAACCCCTCAAAATGAATTTAATATAGCAACAGAGGAAGAAGAATATCTTGACTGTGCATTTGACAGACTTAATCCTGGCAAGATGGATGTAACCTTTAATGCAGAATTTAATTTTGAGACAATGGCTTACCTCAAGACCTATTTCATGGATAAGGAAAGACTAAGGGCTTTGACAAGGGAGGGAATTGATGTTTTTGATCATTACAAAATCAGCCATATAAACCCAATAGCCATATATACAAATGGTCCTGTAGGAATAGGGATGAAAACAGCTGAGCCACTGCCAGTGGGAGTTTATAGTGATAAAGAGAATATTCCTTTTTTCTTTGGTATAACCATAGAAAACAACTGGGAAGGAACCATCAAAAAAGTGACAGGTTTGGAGGTTCAGGTTCATGACAGCTTAGAGCTAACAAACTGCGACTATGAGTTTGAGTTCAAGGAAAATGAGGATGGCTATAACATATATAGTCTTATTCCTGATGAAAGAACAGAAAACATAGGGACAAAAATATTGACAAAAAGATACCGTTCTATCAATTGCAGATTAAACCCTACTGATCCAAAAAGCCTGCTTGGCAATGAGCCAATAACAACAAGATATTTTAGGGTTAATGTCAGCTATGTTTATGAGCTTGAAAAATCAGTGCCAGTCGAGGTTGAAAAAGTAGAAGACTACAAAAGCCCAGAAGAAGAGGTAATGACTTCAAATGAGAAAGCACAAGAATTTAAGAATAAATTAAATGAAGAACTGAATGGAAAAACAAATAAGGAGATTGCATGCAATGTAATAAGCAAATGCAGTGATTATGATGCAAACTATTATGACAAGCTTGGGTTTAGTGACCAAATATGGTGCGATGATAACCCTTGTAGTAATTTAAATTGTTATTCATCTTTTAAGAAAAATTATTACGATGAAGTTTTTTATGATTCATGCAAGGAATGCCCACCTTATATAACTATTCAGGATCTACCAAGTGAAGATTACTGCAATATTCAATACCTCAGTGAAGACTATTGTGAAAAAGACATTTGTAATTTTAGAGATTATAATATTAAATGCCAATGGTATGACAATAAATGTGTGATGGGTTTTCTCAAAAAAGAGGAATGGAAAGATTATGATGAAAGTGAAGTAAAAG
>JAHIFA010000087.1 GCA_018901315.1 Nanobdellota archaeon
ATAAGGGTTGCAACAGCATGATAATTTCCAGGACCGAGCTTCGGAGTCCACTTTGCTATAAGGATTTCCTTGTTCTTTGATTTTACTGATGCCTCATTGCTTGTTACTGTTTCAAGCTTGTTGTTTAATGGACCATAGATGTCTATTATAGCCTTAGCTTCAAGGATGTCTTCTGTTCCAAGGTTTATTACCTCAACAGCAAAGTTTGATTCTTTATCCTGCTTGAAATCTGTTACAAACAGTTTTATTTCAGCATATTTTCCCTTGTAAGGAACCATAACATTTAGCTTTGATGCAATAGCAAGAGTTGCTGTTATTGTTGTTTCTCCTTTTGTGATTTTTGGTATTTCCCTTACAACAATCCTTGCCTCATGTAAACCTTGTTTTTCAAGGCTTTGTGGGAGTTTTACTTTATAAGAAATTATTTTTGAGTTTTGGTCTTTTGTTAGTTTTATCATTGATTCATTTATTGTTATGTACTCTGCCAGAGCACCCTCAGCATAAACAACAGCATCAAAGTCTTTTTGTTCATTATTAATTACTTTTAGCTGGATTGTCTTTTCAAGAGATGGCTCAAATATGAGATCAACATGACTTGGAGCAATATCTAATACAAGATAACCAATAAATGATGGTCTTAAGAAAAATAACATAGCCAAAACAAGAATAACTAAAACAGTGGGTATTACTGCCTTATTGAGTTTTTTCAACAAATTAAGATTTACTTTAGTTCTTTCAATCTCTGAAGAGTATTTCCTAATCAGGTCTTCATAATGAGACTTGTTATTAGATTTTTCTTTAAATGCCTCACATAGCTTTATCTTTCTCTCTAGCTTAGCTATCTTCTCATTCCTATTATTTGTTTTAAAACTCATTTTTTAGACTTCTTCGTCCTTTAGCTTAACATTCAGCTTTTCAGCTATCTCAGATATCTTTCTTGCCCCCATTATCTTCTTCAGGGCATTATTATAAAAGCCAGAAACAGCTGGCTGGCTTATTTTCAGGATTTTAGCTATCTCCAGCTGTGTCAAACCCTTTTTCTTTAGTTCAAGAACCACTATTTCCTTTTTTGTTAACATTCTATGTTGGTATTAGTATAATATTTATAAGTTATACTACTTATATTTAAATCTTTATATTCAGACGTGAATGGAATAACTTACAACCAAAAAAATCATCAAAATAAAACAATTAATAAAATCCAGAGATTCTCTGAAAAAATTTCATAAAGGTTTATAAACAATAATAATAAATAAACAAAGAATAGAAATTTTTAAATAATATATTAGATTATTAACTTATGCTCAGAACTAACTTTTCTATTCCACAACATAAACAACTATTAAAAGAACATCAAACCCTGTTAGCAACACTTTAAGTTCAATTTTAATGTTTCTTGAATCTTGCTATAGTATCTATCAAATCAACATGCCCAAGAAATAAAGCCCTGCAACAGTATCTTTCAATACCAAGGTCATCCATAACCTTCTTTTGCTCTTCACCTTTTTTTATTCTTTCCTGGTATTCCTCCCACAAATGGGCCAGAGGTTTTCCGCAACTCCAGCAACGAATAGGTATTATCATCTTTTATCACCTGTAACTTTTCTGTCTTTTTGCCCTTGCCTGGCCGTGCCTGTTTGGTTTTGATGCTTCTTTTCTGCGCGTATCAGCAACAAGCAAATGCCTGTCATATTTTAAAAAACTCTCTTTTAATGAATTGCTTTTTGAATATTCAAGTAGAGCACGAGCAATTGCGAGCCTTGCAGATTCTGCCTGGCTTATTACCCCGCCGCCAGTAACATTAACATTTATATCAATCTTTTTTGTTAACTCTCCAGCTAAAATTAATGGTTCCATTATTTTCATTCTTGCGAATTTTGGTTCAAAGGATTCAAGCATTTGGTTATTAATCCTAACATTTCCCTTCCCATCTTTTAAAGTAGCTCTTGCTATAGCTCTTTTTCGCTTTCCTGACACATTAATTATTTTCATTTTCTCTCCTTCATTGATCTGCATATTTCATTAACATAAACATATTTCAGGCTTGGAACCTTTGAAACATTATAATCCTTAATGACTTCTATTTTCTTATCTTTAAATTCATCAGGTATCCCAATATAACACATCACTCTCCTAAATGCCTTAATGCCTTTTTCCTGCTTATAAGGCAGCATCCCTCTTATGCATCTTCTGACAAATCTATCAGGCATTTTTGGCATAAATGGGCCTTTTGTAGGCCTTGAACCCCTTTCATTCTTTTTCTTGTATTTTTCAAAGACTGATTTTTTATCTCCTGTAATAACTGCTTTCTCGCAGTTAACAATATCAACCTTCTCGCCTAAAAGGGCTTTTTTAGCTATATAAGTAGCTAATCTTCCTAAAATCATATCTGAAGCGTCTATTATCATTTTAACCTATTATTCTTATTCCCTTCCCCTTTGGATTTTCTTTAACCAATTCTGTAATTAATACTGCTTTTGAATTAGCTTTTTTAATTTTATCTAATGCCTGCTCTGAAAACTGCCATGCTGCTATAGTAAGCTTATGGTCTAAATCACCAGAAGCCAAAACCTTGCCAGGAACAATTATGTTCTCATTTTCCTTTGTATGCCTGTTAATCTTTGATAGGTTAACAATTCTTCTCTCCCTTGTAGGCTTTGAAAGCTCTTCTGCAATCCTTTTCCAGAAGTTAGAGTTATAACTAATTGAATTCTTTTTGAGCTCTATAATCAGCTCTTTCAAGTGAATGTTTGTTGGTCCTGTTCTTTTTGTCATTTTCTTGTTTTATGCGGGAGACGGGATTCGAACCCGCGCAACCACTAAGGTATACGGCCCTCAACCGTATTCATTTGACCAGACTCTGACACCCCCGCGTGAGTTTTATTTTTTTGATGCCTTTTCTTTGACTGGTTTCTTCTTAATTTCCTTAATGAATTCATCAGAGGTATCTTTAATTATTTTTAATGCTTCTATGATTATTTCTTTTGACTCAAGCTGGCCCCATGATTCAACATAAAAAATGAAATCTTTATCATTCTTATCAAGTGTTATTGTCCCTTTTGGCTCGCATATGTCAACACAGGCATTGCATAAGTGGCAATTTAATAAGTTATCTTTATTTAATACCAGGTTGTTATTTTTAACTTCAAACACATTTTGGGGGCATTGTTCTACAACAACCTCTGGATTTTTGCATTGCTTATTTATGTTAATTATTGGCATATCCTTGTAGTAAACAAGCCCTGGACTCCACTTTGTATGGTCTTTTCCCTTGCCTAAATTAGCTGTTGCCTCAAACTCAAGCTTTTGGCCCTTAAGAAGCTTAACAATAGGTATTTTTTGATATGTTGGCTTGACTTTAGGATCAGTTGATGTTATATCTGATGAATAAACAACTCCCTGGCCCAAGACTTTTAGTATCAATTTAAGCTGGCACTGCGCACAACCCTTGCCATTGCATTTACATTTATCAGGAAGATTATATGATTTAAGGTCAGTTGTTAAAGGGATAAGTCCTAATCTGTGGGCTATTATCTCATCATAAATAACAGAGCTGTTATTCCTGAATTCAACATCTTCTATTGCCATTACAGGAACCTCTTCAATAGCATTCCTCCTTATGGCATTTGCAAATGCGTGGTTTGCATTTCTCAGGATAAATGAAAGCTTATTCTGCTTTTTATCTAATTTTAAAAGCTCTATTTTCATTATTAATCACCCTATTAAACCCTTCTTCCCCTGCGGCCGCCTTTCTTCCTGCAGCCATCATGAGGAACAGGGGTTACATCCTCTATAATTCCTATTCTTATTCCTGATCTTGATAATGTTCTTACAGCGGCCTGTGCTCCTGGTCCAGGACTGCTGGGACCATTGTGGCCTCCCGGGGCTTTTATCTTAACATTAAGCATATTGATTCCTTTTTCAACTGCAATTTCTGCAGCTTTTTTTGCTGCCATCATGGCTGCTGTTGGTGAACTCTCAAGCCTGTCTTGCTTTACCATCTGGCCGCCAGAGGTTCTTGCTATTGTCTCTGTTCCGGTTATATCAGTAATATGAATTATTGTGTTATTATATGAAGAGTATATATGTGCAATGCCTGTTCTTCCAGGTGATGATTTTTTTTCTGGATTTTTTCTATAATCTTGCGATGGGTTTTCGTCTTTCATTTTTTGCTAGATTTTGTTGGTTTTGTTTTTTTGTTAATATTTCCCTTTCAGGATGGTCTGAATCAGATAGTTTAGAATTTGCAATAAAGCTAATCAAGTTTTCCTCTTCAACTGGAACAAGGTATGAGGGAACTGTTATTATTTTGTTGCCTAAAACAATGTGTTCATGGACAATAAACTGTCTTGCCTGGCCTATTGAGCGAGCCATTGCTTTTTTATAAACAAGAGTTTGCAATCTTCTGTCCAGAATGTCATTTATGCTTAAGTCAAGGACATCATCAACATTTCCTGTTTTTGTGATAAACCCTAAATTTGATAGTTTATTAAGCAGGGCTATTCTTTCTTTTTCTGCCTGTTTTGTTTTTGATGTAATAAGATTCTTTGCCTGGTCAGCAAATCCCTTTAAAATTGATCTCATTTTATAAATTTCTGTCTTGTTTTTAAGGCCATACTCTCTTAATAGTATTGCTTCTTCCTCTATTCTTGCCTTCTGCCAGGGATGTAGTACAGTTGAATATTTTTTTCTTTGCTTTTTAGGAGCTCCCATTTTATACCCTTCCTGACTTAATCTTTTTCTTCTGAACTCCAGTAACCTTTCCTTTGTTTCTCCTGAAGTTTGACCTTGTTCTCTGGCCCCTGACTGGAAGTCCAAATGCATGCCTCATGCCTCTATAGCTTTTCATCTTCTTCATCATCTTTATATCATTATCCTGAGTGAATGTAAGGTCTGATGACAATAAATGCTTATCTTCACCAGTGTCATAATCCTTTCTTCTGTTAAGCATCCATGAAGGAGCGCCAAATTCCTTTGGGTTTCTTGCAGCTTCATCAAGTTTCTTTATTTCAGAATCAAGCAGGTTTCCTGTTTTTTTTGTTTTGTCAACGCCAACAAACCTGCATATCATGTTAGAGAATGCAAAATTAATTCCCTTGATTTTTCTCATAGCATCTGCTATACTTTTATTGCCATTTAAGTCTGTGTTTGCAATTCTTACAATGTGCTTGAATCCTTCATTTGCCATAATAACACCCTAATAAAATAGCCAGAATTATGAAACCCTAAATGCGCTCATATACTAGTGAACTCGGGCTATTTTATAAAAAGGAACAAGAGGTCCTATTTAAAGGTTACTAAAAAGGGCGGTAGCCGAGATTTGAACTCGGGCCAAGAGATCCACAGTCTCTTATGCTACCAGGCTACACCACTACCGCCATAAATCAAGTTATCCCTATATAATTTATAAATCTTACTATTAGAAATTAATGCTCTCAAAGCATAAAACAGAAGGTTTATAAAGAACAACTGTTTTTTATAAAGAACAAATGTTCGAAGAGCTAGACAAAACAGACTGGAAAGTCTTAAATCTTATTGCTGATGAGCCATACAGGAAGTTTTATTTGAGAGAGATAGCAAAAATACTAAAAATCTCTCCAAGTTCTGCTAAAAAGGCCCTTGACAGGTTAAAAAAACTTAGTCTAACTAAAGAGGAAAACATTGCAAACCTCCGAATTGTTTCCGGAAATATTGAGGAAAGACTTTTAAAACAAATTAAAATAACAAAAAACATAGAATTTGTCAAACTATTAATAAATAAATTAGAGCCATCAACATCAATAATACTTTACGGAAGCTTTGCAAAGGGCGAGAATGATCAGCAGAGTGATATTGACTTATTTGTTATATCCAATAAAAAGGATGGTTTTGAAATTTATGAATACAAAGGGTACAAAACTCAAATAGTTAAAATGGCTGCAGCCCAATGGAAAAAAGCAAAAAAAGAGAACTCAGCTTTTGCAAAAGAAGTTAAAAAAGGGATTTTATTAAAAGGGGAGATGCCTGAATGAAGTTAAAAGAGCTTTTTGAAAAAAGATTGCTAAGAAAAATACCCAAAGATCTGAATAAATCCAAAAAATCATTAGAAATATCAAAAAAATATCTTAATGATTGCAAAAAATTAATTACAATACCTGGTTTTAATTTAGTGATATTATCTGCTTATACTTCTATGTTTCACGCAGCAAGGGCATTGTTATATAAGGATGGGATACAGGAAAAGAGTCATTATGCAGTTTTTGTTTATCTAAAGGATAAATATGCTAATGATATTGGAAATGAATTATTATTTGAATTCAGCAATGCAAGGGAACAGAGGCATGATGGCCTTTATGGATTAGAATCTGAATTTAATGAAGATGATACAAAACATATTATTAATGTTGCAGAAAGTTTTTACAAAAAAATAAATGAAATCCTGGGATAAAGCAGAATCAATATTCTTCTTCTGGTTTTCCAAAGATAAACTCATTAACATACTTAATAAATCCATTTAGCATCTCAAAATCTTCTTTCGCTGAATCCATTGTTATGTCAATAGGCTCGCCATCAATAACAACGCTCATGGTTACATGCCTTCTATATTCTTCTCTTTGGGTGTATTCTGCCCGCATGATTTTTCTCAGTTTAAGGTAATAATCAATGTATTCATGTAATTCCTTTTTGTCAGGGAATATTTCCTTTAATATATTGCATCTAAGGGCAAGGTTTTCAGGGAAGTCAGTTATCAGCTTCTGTTCCTTTGCATATATCAAAAGAGCTTCAAATCCAAAAGAAAAGGTGTTTATTGTTCTTTGAATTATACTTTTCAGAACATCGGCTGTTCTCGTGTATTTAAGACTTACAAACACAAGATGATCTATTCTCTTTAATTCTTCTGTTGCTTTATCTAAAGATTCTTTCATTCCTGCTCACTATATTATTTGCCTCTTGAATAAACATTCTGGTTTCAGTTATATATTTTTTTATTTCCTCAATAGATATTGTTCTCATGCGGTATGTGCTTGAGCATATGACAAACTTGTTGTTTCTTTCAAATTCAACAGGGCTTTTTTTATGCTCAATTATTATATCCTTTATTTCTGATATAAGTTTTATGTATTTTTTATCAATATTAAGCCTGTCCACGCATTTAGCCCTGAAAATAGTAAATTTTGCATCAAAATTATCGTTAAATGGCGGAATTTTCTTGAACAATCTCTCATAATAAAGTATAGATGACATTGCATTTGTTAATGCAAGGAAAATATTTTGAATAATTGATAATAATAGCCTATTATCCCTAACCAACGGATAAGTCATAAAAATCATGTGATCTGCTATTTTCAGCTTTTGGTTAGCTTTTTCTATTGCCTCTTGGAACTGCTCCATTTAGTTTAATATAACATAGAAATATAAATAGTTACTCTTTTTTTAAGCTGAGAATAGCTTTTGCCAAATCCCCTTCTGAATCACTGATTGCTTTCTTTGCCTCATCTTCTGGCACATCTGCCTGTTCCATAACTGTCTGTATGTCTTCTTCATTTATCTCAGGCTCGGTTGATAACTCTCTTTCACTTATATTGCCTATAATCTGGAATGTTTCCTGGCCCATCATATTGACCTTGCTGACCTGTGGCTCTGTAATGATTATCTCTTTATTAGGGGTTTTTATTATAACCTCTGTTGCAGGAATCTCAACCTGCTGTATGCCCATTTTTTTCATCATTTGTGCAGCTTTTCTTGAATTCATTCCAGGAAACATAAAATCACCTTATTATATGCCTAAAAAACCATATCCCCATGTATGCAGAATTATCTCAATAATTATTATTATAACAACTAAAGTAATTATATGGCCTGGCTTAAAGCTTATCTTGCTTCTGTATTCATCAAAATACCTTATCAATCCACCTCCGCTTGATGGAAGGCTTATTTTATTATCTCTTGCCATTTTGTTTAAGTAATTTGATGTTATATAAAAATATTACTATAAAGTGTAGGGTAAGAATAAGCCACCTTTTGTCAGTCCACATATGTAAGGACTGCCTTAACATTTAACTAAGCGTCATGATGACTTGCACAAGCCAGGACTCACCGTTTCACCAATTCCATTGAGAACGTCTGCTGGTTATCTCATCTTTGTTGCCAAAGACTTCGCAAGCGTCATTCTCCTCAATGGCTGTCTCGTTTCTGAGTGGTTGCCTTCCTTTTCAGGAACTCTCTCTCGGGAGTGGCCACATATAGTGGGTGGACTTTCCTCAGCCAGAAGGCCGAAAGTTAAGTACTTACCCTACATGAATAAAGATATTTTATTGGTTTATAAAGGTTTGTGTAGTTTAAAAAAGATGTTAGACAACAAATTTTATTAAATAGTTGTTAAATCCAATAATTTTGAGAGGCTAAAAAATAGAATGTGGACAATTTTTAATTGCATAAGCCAGAAATCTCAGCACTTTAGTGCGTGAGATGAATGGCTAAGTTTTTCTACTTGTAAAATAAAAAAAGCGTGGCGAACGAAATTTTTTGC
>JAHIFA010000088.1 GCA_018901315.1 Nanobdellota archaeon
CAGCATAGATAGTGTAGAAAAAAATCTTGTCTTTGTTGGGCTTGTTGGAATGATTGACCCACCACGAGATGAAGTTAAACATGCAATTGAACAATGCCAGGAAGCAGGGATAAGAGTTATGATAATAACTGGGGACCATGCCCTAACAACCAAAGCAGTAGCCCAGCAGATTGGATTATTTAAGGAAGGAGATATTGTGCTAACAGGCGATGATGTTGAAAAAATGAGTGATGCTGAACTTGAGAAAAAGATAGAAAAAGTTAGAATTATAGCCAGGGCCCTTCCAATTCAAAAATTAAGAATTGTTGATGCCCTGCAAAAAAGAGGGCATATTGTAGCAATGACTGGTGATGGTGTAAATGATGCGCCTGCTTTGAAAAAAGCTGATATTGGCATTGCAATGGGGATTACAGGCACTGATGTAGCTAAAGAAGTTTCAAAGGCAACTTTAACAGATGATAATTTTGCTACAATAGTAAACGCAATCGAAGAGGGAAGGAATATTTATAATAAAATTATTAAATCTACCAAATTTTTCTTATCTTGTAATACTGGTGAAATAACTTCTGTATTTATAGCAATATTATTGAAATTTCCTCTACCTTTATTACCCCTTCAAATTCTAATGATGAACTTATTGACAGATAATTTTCCTGCACTTGGTTTAGGATTTGAATCAAGTGAAGAGGGGATTATGAAACTTCCCCCCAGAGACCCAAAAGAGAAGCCTATTTCAAGAAAAATATTTCTATCAATAGTTATCTTTGGATTTATAATGGGCTTAGGGGCATTATTTATGTTTATGCAATATAAAGAAATTGATTTAAGCAAAGCCCAGACAGTAGCTTTCACAACACTTGTTATGTTCCAGATGTTTGCGGTTATGAGCAGCAGGTCCTTACTTCCATCTTTAAAGAAATTAAACCCATTTTCAAATAAATGGTTGCTTGGAGCTGTTTGCTTATCATTAGCTATACAAGTAGCAGTAATTTATTGGAGCCCATTACAAACCATCTTTGGAACTGTTTCATTATTAGCAATAGACTGGCTTAAAATCATATGCATCTCAAGCTTAGGGTTTATAATGATGGAAGTAAGCAAGCTTTTTATGAGTAAAGGATGTACTTCATATAATATTAACATAAACCGTAAATCTTTCTAAAAAAATAAGAAAACTATATAAAGAAAATTAAAGACTATTGGTTTATGGAAGAAAAGATAAGTTCTGGCTCAGAGATTATTGATAAGCTGCTTGATGGCGGCTATAATAAGGTTGTTACAACTATTTATGGCCCTGCTGCAAGCGGAAAAACAACTCTGGTAATGCTTGCTGCAATAGTGCAGGCAAAGCAGGGGAAAAAATCTGTTTTTATGGATACTGAAAATGGTTTTTCAGTTGAAAGATTGAAGCAGCTTTCAGGCAAGGATTTTGAAAAGGTTCTTCATAACATAATTATATTTAGCATAAAATCCTTTAGTGAGCAGCAGGAAAAGATGGAAAAAATAAAGCTGCTTGTTGGTACTGGAAAAATATGCCTGGTTATTGTGGATACAATAGGCTCAAAATACAGGGTAAAGCTGAATGAGGATGCCTACAAGGCAAATAAGGCAATTGATCTGCAGTTAAGGACTCTGGCAGATATAACGCGGCAGGGAATTCCAGTCATACTTACAGAGCAGGTTTATGATAACTTAACTAATGGCCAGATAAATCTTGTTGGCGGCAATATGCTAAAAAACTGGAGCAAATGCCTTATAGAACTGGAGAAAATAAACAGTAAAAGAAAAGCAATTATCAGAAAGCATGAATCCTTAACTAGTAAAGATGTTCTGTTTGAAATAAAAGAAAAGGGAATTTTTGGAATAAGTTAATTATTCCTCTGTGAAATCATCAATAGTTGCCTTGAATTCAGAATCATTTTTTATCATTCCGCGCTTCTTCAAGTATTCCCTTGTAACTATCCAGAAGAAAAGGCCTAAACTTTTCTTTCCCTTGTTGTTGCATGGCACAACTAAGTCAATGTTATTTGACTGGTTATTTGTGTCGCACAAGGCAATTACAGGTATCCCTATTTTCATTGCCTCGCTTATAACATTCCTGTCAGGCCAGGAATCTGTAACCAAGACTATCTTAGCCTCAATAAACTTGTCTAGATTTGTATTTGTAAGTATTCCAGGAGGATATCTCCCTGCAAAAACCCTTATTCCAGTAAGTTTTGAAAGCATTCTGATTGATTTCCAGCCATTTTCCCTCCTGCTTACCACAATGATGTCCTCAGGAGCATATTGTGCTAAAAAATTAGCGCATATTTTTATTCTTTCATCTATTTGCTGCAGGTTCAGGACTGAAAGGCCGTCTGGCCTTGTTTTATAGATAAACTTCTCCATATATTTTGTTCTGAATTTTGTTCCTATGTGTATTCCAGCCTTTAGATACTGGTCTGTTGATGCCAATAATGATTCTGCCATTTTATTTGCCTCATGAAAGTTTCCTTAGAAAGAAACTTGCAGTTTTTATTACCTCATGCAAGATGTTTGGTAATTTAAGTTAGAAATAGGGATTTATTTAAAAAGATTTCGAAAAACAGCAAGGTCTTCGTATATTGGGCCTTCTGGTGTGAGAATACTTTTTATGAGCTTGAATTCAGTTATTTGAAATGTTTCTTTTTTTATTTTTATCTCTTTAAGATTCTTGGTAAATCCTTGTTTGTCCTCTACAAACTTGACCCTGGCCAGAGTAAGGTGAGGATGAAACCTTGTATCTTTTTTAAAGCCAAGAAGTTCTATTTTTGAGTCAATCTCTTTTTGAAGGTTTGTTATCTTGTTTTCAGAGTCATTGAGGCCAACCCAAACAACCCTTATATAGCTTTCATTTGGAAAGACACCAATCTTTGTTAAAGCTGTATTAAATTTTTCAAATTTTATTTCCTTTAAAGCAGA
>JAHIFA010000089.1 GCA_018901315.1 Nanobdellota archaeon
AAATTATAAAAATAAATATTATTTCCATTGCAATTTTCTAAATAATATATTATTATGACAATACATTATTATAACAAATTTCGAGCGAAGCGAGAAATCAAGGTTCTCGCGAAGCGAGGTTCTTATATGGCTAGAGTTTGCCAAATCTGCGGAAAAAAATCAATAATGAAACGGAAGTTAAACAAACTTCGAGGAAAATACAATCCTACTCCTAAAAAAAGAAAATACCCCAATCTTCAATGGGTTCGCTTGCCTAACGGAAAAAGAGTTAAGGCTTGTACCAGATGCATTAAGACCCTCTCAAAGTCTAAGTAAATTTTTAGTCCCGGGGCATGGTGTAATGGTTAACATGCACGCATGGGGTGCGTGCGATTTCCCGGTTCAAGTCCGGGTGCCCCGAATGATATCGTTTCATTAAAAGGGCATTAGAGACAACACTTACTGAGGAAAAAGCCATAGCTAAAGCGGCAATCGCTGGATTGAGCAGCCAGCCAGTCAGCGGATATAAAACTCCGGCAGCAATAGGAATGCCAACGCTATTATAAAAGAAAGCCCAAAAAAGATTTTGTTTAATTTTTCTCAAAGTATATTTACTCAAATCAATAGCTTTAACTACATCTCGTAAGTCGTCTTTTATTAAAACTATTTCTCCGGTTTCCATGGCAATATCAGTGCCAGAACCTAAAGCGATACCCAAGTCTGCTTGAGCTAAAGCTGGAGCATCATTAATACCATCACCGACCATGGCTACAATATTGCCCCGCTGTTGTAGCTTTTTTATTTCTGCTGATTTTTCTTGAGGCAACACCTCAGCTAAAACACGATCTATGCCTAGTTGTTTAGCTATTGCTTCGCCTACACGCCTATTGTCCCCAGTTATTATTGCTATTTTTTTACCCAATTTATGCAAAATCTCTACTGCTTCTTTAGAATACTCTTTCAAAGTATCAGCAACAGCAATTACTCCAATAACATTTCCATCATAAGCTAAAATCATCGTTGTTCTGCCTAAATCTTCTAACTTTGCTAATTCTTTTTCAATGAAATCTATATTGATATTATTTTCTCTCATTAATTTTTTTGTTCCCAATAAAATTCTTGCCTTTTCTAATTGAGCGATAACGCCTTTACCGGGTATAGTTCTAAAATCTGTGACATCTAACAAGGTCAAGTTTTTTTCTTTAGCTTTTTGAATAATAGCTTGAGCTAAAGGATGTTCGGAATTTTTTTCCACTGACGCCGCAATTTGTAAAATTTTTAATTTTGAATTATCATTCTGAATCTCTATGATGTCAGTCACGATCGGTTCGCCTTTAGTCAGGGTGCCTGTTTTGTCAAAAACAACCATATCTACTTTCTGGGCCATTTCTAAAGCCTTACTGGTTTTGATTAGAATACCGTTTTGGGCTGCTAGTCCTGTTCCCATCATTACTGCTGTTGGCGTTGCTAATCCCAAAGCGCAAGGGCAGGCAATAATAAGAACCGCCACAAAAACCGTTAAAGCAAAACTGAAAGATTGTCCCAAAATAATCCAAACAACAAAAGCCGAAACAGCTATCACGATTACCGTAGGAACAAAATAAAAAGAAACTTTGTCAGCCAGAAGCTGAATTGGCGCTTTAGACCCCATTGCTTCTTCCACTGTTTTAATAATTTGAGCCAGCATCGTATCTTTGCCGACTTTTGTTGTTCTAAACTTTAAAACCCCTGTCTTATTAATTGTTGCGCCAATGACTTGGTCCCCTTTCTTTTTCTCAACAGGCATGCTTTCTCCAGTGATTGCTTTTTCATCAACCCCAGAATAGCCATCAATCACAATCCCATCAACTGGAATTTTTTCACCAGGTTTTACCAAAATAACATCACCAACTTTTACTTCAAAGATTGGGGTCTTTATTTCTTGTCCATTTTTAATAACTGTTGCTTCCTTTGGTTGCAATCCAATTAGTTTTTTAATAGCCTCACTAACCCTTCCTTTAGTAACTGTTTCTAAATATTTGCCAAGTGAAATAAAAATAAGGATAAAAACAGCACTTTCATAATACAAATGAGGAGGTAATTCCTGAATACCTAGCCAAAAAAGAGTGGAGACAGCAAGACTATAAAAATAAGCACTAGCTGTACCAATAAAAATTAGAGAATCCATATTAGGCTTTAGTTGTATCAAATACTTAAAGCCAGAAAGCCAGAGATTAAAACAAACTAAAATCACAATGGTTGCTAGAATAAATTGGATAAGGATATTCCATTCTTCGAAAAATTGCGGGATTGGCAAACCAAGTATCCCACCCATAACAATGTAAATAAGAGGTAAGCCAAAGATAAAAGAAAAAATAAATCGTTTTTTCAATTGTCTTATTTCTTGGGTCTTTTGATAGTCGTCTACTTCTTCCTTAATATCTCCTTCTGCTTTATATCCTAATTTTTGAATAATTTTTTGGATTTTTTCAATTTCAATTTCTTCGGGATTAAACTCTAAATTGGCCTTTTCCGAAGCAAAATTAACATTAACTTTAAAAATGCCCTTCTCCTTTTTAAGAGTATTTTCTATAGTAACCGC
>JAHIFA010000090.1 GCA_018901315.1 Nanobdellota archaeon
ATGATCCTCAGAGTCGCTTAATTTCTTCTGTCCGGAATTTTTCTGTTCTTTCTTTCCCATTTTAATTAATCCTGTCCCCTAACATTTTAATCTTCATCCTCATTCTTTTCTGCCAGCTTAGTATCCTCTTCCACTTCTCCTTTCAAAGATTCCAAATTGTAAATTGCGCTTTGGATATCTTCTTTTTTAATCATATCTTTTAATTTTTTTATCAGCTGCTCTTTGTTCTCTCCCGTTAATCTAGACAATGCATCAGCCACTTCGGGAATATAATTGTCAAACATATTCGCCCTTTCTAATTGATTCTGCACTTTTACTTTTTTGTGCACATAAGACTGCAGTTTTCTTCCTGCTTCCTGCAATGCTAATTTAATCTCTTTGATAATTTCAGGATAATGCGCAATTGCCTCCTTGCTTTCTGATGTGAATGGAACCCAGACAGAAGCAATATGAACAAGTATGGTCAATGGCCCAATAGGCAAAGATCCGTTGCTTTGCTGCAGGCCATAGTTTCTCCATGCTGTTGAAACAACTGACTTAAACATTGCACAAGCCCCTTGCTGATACAATAAAGGAACCCTGTTTGCAAACCTGAGCAAATTTGCAGGCTTATCTGCAGCCTGGTCACCGCCATAGGCAATTCCAACCTCTATCACAAAAGGATTTCCGCTGTAGACACTTGGCGGCCTTGTGACAGAGCAGTAAAACTCTGCATTTATTTCTTTTCTTAGGCCTTTTTCAATCAAATCCTGGCCAATTGGAGAAATGCAGTCTGTTGGCGGAGAGATTATTTTTGTTTTTTTTATTCCCTCAACAAGTTTTTCTGTCATTTCCATTGAGAGTTTGCCTGGCTTTGTATTAGGCAGTAATGCAGCATTTTCGCAGATTTGCTTTGCAGTTCCAGAGCCAACCCTTGAGAATTCATTTGTAAGAAAGCTTTGCAAGGTTCTTGATTCAGTTAGCTTGAGCATTTTTATCATCCTGCCAATCTCAACACCATATGGATGCGGCTTTATGTCCTTTGGCTCTTTTGGCAGTTGATCAGTTGCCCTTGCAAATATAATCTGCTCTGCTTTTGGATTCGTGTAAATTATTGTAACATGAGGATTTATTATTGCTGTCTGCGTTATGTATTCGTCAATGCTCTGCCCTCCTTTTAGGTAAGATGCTTCTATATCAATCTCAACCTTTGTTCCATGATCTTTGCTCCACTCAACAATTTCCTCCTTTAAAATCTGCGGCTTGTTTTTGTGCGTGTCTATATGCAACTCATAATAATGCGCTGGTTCATTAGGCGAGATTTTTGATGTTATTTTTGCCGGGCGCCCAGTTGTCAGCTGGCCATACATAACAGATGCAGATATTCCAATTCCCTGCTGCCCCCTGCTCTGGCTTAGCTTAAAGAACTTGCTTCCGTACAGTAATTTTGCAAATATTTTTGGAATCTGGCTTTTTACTATTCCTGGGCCATTGTCCTCAACAATAATCCTGAAACGGTCATTTCCCATATCTATGGCTTGTACACTAACCTCAGGCAAAATTCTTGCTTCCTCGCAGGCATCAAGAGAATTGTCAACAGCTTCTTTTATTGTTGTCAATAATGCTTTTCTTTTGTTGTCAAAGCCAAGAAGATGCCTGTTACGGCTAAAAAACTCAGCAACAGATATTTCCCTCTGCTTTTTTGCCATCTCATGAGCTTTGGTTTTTTTTGGTGTTTCAACAAACTCTGGATTTATTTCTGTTAATTCGCTAAGCTCTGTTTGTTTTATCATTTTATCTCTAAATCTTTTCTTTTCATATCACTTCTTCTTTTTTCAAGCCATTTGTAAACACTGGAATGGGGGCTTCCGCTTAATAATGACTCAACAGCCTTTTTTGCAGTAGCAACATTCTCTGAAAAGCCGATTATGCCTATTGTCTTGCCATAAACTGAAATATATGTTTCTGTAAGGCTCTCTATTGTTTTTCTTGATTGCCCTTCTGCTCCAATAACCCTTCCCTTCAGCCTTATCATGTGGTTCTTTGATTTAACATAATCCAGCGTGTTAATCATTTCAAACATGTAATCTTGTTTTAACAAAAGCAGCGCTATCTCTGGATTGAAGCCGCGCCCAATTGCTTTTACAACCTCTCTTGCACTGTAAAGCCCTAATGCATTTTCCCCTTCTAAAAAAACATCTCCCTCTTTTGAGTCTATCTTTAGCTTTATCTTGGTGGCTGACTCTATATGTTTCTTGGTGATGCCATCCTTGCCTATAAGCACAGCAATTCTTTCTTTTGGGATTTTTGTGTCATACAAATATTCTGCCATGTTCAAAAGTGAATCTGGGTTTGTTTTTAAATTTTTATATGCGCGAGTTATTCTTTTATTGTTTTTGAGTCCCTTAAGTTTTTCAAGAAATACTCCATGCAGTCAAGAGCGCAAAAGGATGCTTTTTTCCTGAAATCCCTTGGGCCGAATATCAGTTTGTAATGCTCTGTGTAATAGGGGTTTATTGGCTTTCCGCATACAGCGCATATTGCTTTTTCATTATCTTCAAGCTGCTGTATCTTGTCGCTAACAAGCTTTTTTACATGCATTCCCCCTTCTTCCTCAATGTCTTTTTGCAGTTTTATTAAATCCTCATGCTCTAAGTTGTCAACTATCTCCTTTAGTTTTTTCTTCATATTTACCTCTTCTTTGTTTCTTCAAATTTTATAAGCCAGATATTCTTTTTTGAGTCAAACTGGAAAATAACATCATATTTTTTATTTTTATCAATTGCAAAGAGCAGCGGCATAGGTATTGTTGTCTCATAACTTGAGCCGCGCTTGTAAAGCTTTCTTCTTATCTCGTGCATTTTATTTTATACTTATTTTTCTACTTATTTTAATTAATATTATTATACTTATAATTATACTTATATATAAATGTTTTGGTTTTAACATCGCGACATCGCTGTTAGTTTCTCCGCCAGTTACGAGTGAGCGTAGCGAACGGAGTTCTGGTGGATTTCGTCCGAAAAGTTCAAAAAAGAATTTCATATCAAGGACGAAGCCCTATCTAGTTAAAGGAGTAAGAGCCCCTTTTCTTTATTACATAAATTAAAAAGATTTTTATATTGTAGATCTTATTATAATAATATGAATGAATTTTTA
>JAHIFA010000091.1 GCA_018901315.1 Nanobdellota archaeon
TATTGTTTCAACAGGCACTCCAATAATAGCTATTTCTTTCATTTTATTTAACTTTTAAAATTAAAGAATTTAGTATATATAAACTTTTGTTTTTAATTACATTATAGTAATTACAACAAGAATATTGTTATATTTCCGTTTTCATTAAACAAATATTTAAATAATTGTTAGTTGTTTTATTTTATATGCCAACATATTCATATTCAAAGATAAGCTGTTTTGAGCAGTGCCCGCTTAAGTTTAAGTTCCAGTATATTGACAAGATAAAAACAGAGATAGAGCAGACTATCGAGGCATTTTTAGGGGGCATAGTTCACGAGGCCCTGGAAAAGCTTTACACTGACCTGAAGTTTCAGAAAGTGATGAAAATTAATGAGTTTCTTGATTTTTATAATGATTTATGGCAGAAGAACTGGAATGATGCTATTGTGATTGTCAAAAAAGGCTATGATAAGGAAAATTACAGAAAGATGGGCGAGAAATTCTTAACAGACTATTATAACCATTACAAGCCTTTTGACCAGGGAAATGTGCTTGGCCTTGAAACAACAGAATTTATTGATCTTGATGATAAATATAAATTTCATGTGAGAATAGATAGGCTTAATGAAGCAGATGATGGTGCTTATGAGATTCATGATTATAAAACAGGTGGTTACCTTCCAGAACAGACAAAATTTGACGAGGACAGGCAGCTTGCTTTGTATTCTTTGTGGATATTAAAAAAGTTTGATAATGTAAAGAGGATAAAGCTCATTTGGCATTATCTTGCATTTGACAAGGAAATAGTCTCAGAAAGGACTCAAGACCAGCTTATGAACTTAAGAAGGGAAACAATAAAGGCAATTAATAAAATAGAGTCTGCAAAGGATTTTCCTTCTGTTGTAACAAAATTATGCGACTGGTGTAATTTCAGGCCTATATGCCCACATTTTAAGCATCTTTATAGGATAGAAACTCTTGAGCCAAAAGAATACCTTGAAGATGATGGGGTAAAGCTTGTAAATGATTATGCCAAAATACAGGGAAAAATAAAGGAATTAGGTGAAGAGCTCGAGAAAGTAAGGCAAACCCTGATTGACTTTGCAAAAAAAGAGGATGTTGATGTTGTTTTTGGCTCTGATATAAAGGCTTCGATAAGCTCTTATGAATCATTCAAGTTTCCTTCAAAGGATGAAAGAGGGGAGTTAAATGAAACTATTAAGCAGCTCGGCCTTTGGAATCAACTAGCGGTTGTTGACACTTACGAGCTTGCAAAAAGAATAAAAAACAAAGAGCTTCATGAGGACTTTATAAAGCTGCTTGATAAGTTCATAAAGAAAGAAAAAACTGATATCATAAGGCTGTCAAAGAGCAGCAATAACAACAATAACTGCTGAATTATTATTATGAATCTCTCTAAAATAAAATCGAGTATTCCGGAAAGGGCTTATGATGTTATTAATAAAGAGATTAAAGAGCTTAGGCCCTGCCAGTATAAAGCAGTTAAGAAAGGCCTTTTGGATGGAAAAAATCTTTTGATATGCACGCCAACTGCAAGCGGAAAAACCTTATGCGCTGAGCTAGCATTCACAAAGATTATTCTTGAAAAAAAAGGAAAAGCTGTTTATGTTGTTCCATTAAAAGCACTTGCTTCTGAGAAATTCAAGGAGTTTAAAAGAAAATACCCTTTTATAAAAACAGCAATGTCTATAGGTGATATTGATTCTGCAGACCCTTATTTAGTAGATTATGATTTGATAATAACCACAAGCGAAAAATTTGATTCCTTAATTAGGCACAAGGCAGTTTGGCTTAATGATATTGCCTTGGTTGTTATTGATGAGATTCACTTACTGAATGACCCTGGCAGAGGCCCAACCCTAGAAATAGTCATAACAATTTTAAGAAAACTTCTGAAAAACATACAGATTGTTGGCCTTTCAGCTACAATAGGAAATCCAAAGCAATTGGCAGAATGGCTTGATGCTGAATTGGTTGAAGACAACTGGAGGCCTGTAAAACTGCACAAAGGCATTTACCTTAACGGAAAAATAGAATTTGAATAAAAATAAGAAGAAAAATAAAAAAATTACTTCCAAAGCCATCCAAATAATCCCTTGCTTTTCTTCTCTTTCTGTGCAAGTTCCTGCAGTCTGTTTTGCTCCTGTTCCATGTTTTGTATCTGCTCCTGCATCATTGCTTTTACTTCATCGTCGCAATCGCATTGTTCATAAAGCTGCTTTAATTCCTGTATTCTCAACCTGTTTTGGTTTACTTCCTGTTCGATATCTTCTGCTGATTTTTCGTCTCCGCCTGCAAAGAACCTTCTAAATCCGCTTCTTGTCTGTATTCTCTCCTCTGCCCTTATTGTTGCCTGAACAGAATTATTAAACTGGCGTGCAATCTGAGAAACATTTTTTCCAATTCCACCAACTAAATCTTCCATTGCAAGAAGTGAATGCACTGCTAATCTAACCTGATTTTGGTTTTGATAAACCTTTTGTTCTTTTTCACTTTTTCCCTCAAGCTCCTGATTCATGGCCTGCTGCTTCTGCTGAACCATTTCCTGAATCTGTGTTTTTGTCTGGGCCTTTAACTCTTGTCTTTGCTGAACCATTATCTGTGTATCTTCACCTTGATTTTGAGTCTGCTCTTCTTCCTGAACCTGTTGTCCCTGTCCTGTTCCTTGTCCTTCCTGACCCTGTGATGTATTTTCAGGTCCTGTATCTTGTCCTGTACCAGGCTCATTAATGCCACCCTGAGCAGCAAAAACCATTGAATTAAATAAGAACAAGCCAATAAACAAAACAAATATTTTTTTCATAATATCACCTCTTAATCAGTAATAGCTATAACTGTATTTAAACTTTTCTAAAATCATTAGAGGATTAGTTTAAATTTCAATAAAAAATAAAAATTAAATAAAAAATAAAAATATTTATTTAATCTCTGAATACACTTCCCCGAATATTGTCATGGATGTTATTGTTAATATCATGTTCCAGAATCCCATTAATATCAAAGGTATAATTACTGTGATTGTTGTTGCAGCTGCTAATAATGCTATTATCCATCCAACAACCATTGCATAAACAATTAAAATAATCCATGCAACAAAGTACTTTGATGTAAATGCCTTCTTAAAAATATCTCCAAGCTTAAATGCATCACCAAAATTCCATTTTTCAACAAAAAACATTATTGCCATTGGTAGTACATATGCTATTAAAAGTGCGAACAACCCCAAAAATGCGAGTGTGCTTCCTGCTGATCCAAGGCCCTCAATAAATGTTTCTGGGTTTGATGATAATATTCCTCCCATCATTTTTAAAATCAATGGTCCTACAAACAAAACTGACAGTAAAACCAATGGCAGGAAGTATATTATTGAAATCAAAAATGTCAAAAAACCCCTAATCCAAAGATTCCCCCAATCTGCCCATTCAGGCAGTTTTGATTTTTTCTTCATTGCCGTCTTTGCACATTCTAGACCATACCCAGACGCAAAGAACATTGTTATTATGTTCACCAAAGGGACCATATACATAAGAGCTCCAATCCCTAACTTTTTAAAGTCCTGAAAAGGCCTTTTTATTGCTTCTCCAAAATTAACCATTTTATCACCTCTTAAAGAGTTTTATATTACTTTTACTTGGGTATTTGATTTATTTAAATGTTTCTATAA
>JAHIFA010000009.1 GCA_018901315.1 Nanobdellota archaeon
AAGAAGATTATCTTATTTTAATAAGCTGGCTAAAGCCAGCTAATTTCCACGCAACGCCCTGAAAAACAAAAGATTTAAATAGATAAAAATATATAATACAAACAGAAACATGAGAAAAAAAACTTTTTCTTGTAAAAAATGTTAAATCTATTTAAAAATCTAAAAAGGTGATGCGGTAATGCCTTACAAAAAGATTTGCATGAAATGCGGTGCAGAGCTGGAAGAGGATGAAAATATATGCCCAAAATGTGGGAAAAAATATGATAATAATGAGGCTTATGGTTAAATAAGCCGACTAGAACATAGTTGCTTAAGGTTATTTTGCTTTTTGCTTAAGCCATGCGATTCTTTGTGTAACTTTTGAAATAATTTTTCTCCTGTCCTTTATCATATAAAGCTCCTTTGCAAGCTTTTCATCTTTTATTATGTCATTAATCCAGTTGGCAAAATCATTTTTCTCTTTGTTTACATGTGCCTGAAAAACATTTTTATTCATTTTTTTCAGTACAGAGAGAAGGTCATTTATGCTTTTTAAAACACCGCCATCGCATACCCAGAAATTATGCTCGGGATTAACATCAGACAAGGCTTTTAATGCATCTTCTTTTGAATTTACAGCCATCTAAAACCACCCCTTTTAACCTCATAAGTACAAGCTTATATTTAAAAGTATTTATTTTTGAGAATTAAATCTACTTTTTCTCTGGATTGTCTCCCTTTTCCGGAGCTTTTTCTGCACCCGGCTTTGCTTCTTCTCCTGGCTTTGCCTCAACTGGCAATAGTTCATCTATTATCATGGAAGGTATTTCTGCTTCTACAAGCTTAGTCTTTATTTCTCCTCGTGCTTTGCCTTCCATCTTGGAGATTATTTCCTTTGCCTTAGCAATGAATTCTTCACGCCTTTCTTCCATTTCCTTTGCCAGCTTTTTCTTCTCTTGCTCAAGCTCTTTCAGCTCTTCTGCTGAAATTTCAGTTTTTTCTTCTTTAATCTCTTTGTCAAACTTGCCCTCATTAATCTCTTTTATTGCATCAACAGAAGGCTTTCCTTCTACAAGAATTCCCATTGAGCGGCATGTTCCAACAATTTCTTTTATTTTTTCCTTTAATGTCTTTCCCAGTAAAGAGTCTTCTTTCATTTTTGCAATCTTGATTATCTGCTCTATTTTTAAATCAGCAACCTTGTCTGTTTTTGGGTTTGAGCTTCCTTTTTCAATTCCAGCTTCCTTTATAATCAGTGATGAGCATGGCGGTGTTCCTACACTGATTTTGTATTCTTTTGTATCTTCATCTACTATAATCTTAACAGGAACCTGCATTCCCTTGAAGCCAGCTGTTTTTTTGTTAATATCAGCTATTATCTGGCCTATATTAACACCTAATGGGCCTAAGGCAGGTCCTAATGGCGGCGCAGCTGTTGCTTTTCCGCCTTCAATCAATGCTTCTACTGTTTTTTTCCCCATTTTAAGAATTGGAACTTATTGATTATATATAAATCTTATGATAAAGAAATCAGCTTTCCTGATTTTCTTCTTCTCCCTCACGCCTTATTACTTTGACTGTATCCATCTTAACTGTTATTGGAATTGGAACAGCTGCTTCCAAGAGCTCGATGACAATATCTTCTTTTGTCCTGTCTATTCTTGTAACTTTTGCATTTTCCCTCTTGAAAGGCCCTGATATCACTTCAACAATATCATTCTTCTTTATATTCATCTCAACTTTCTTTGATTCCTCTAGCATGTGCTCTATGTCCTTATAATCTACTTTTTTTGGCAGAATTCCCCTGGCATAAGGCACATTAAATGCAGCCTGCTCTGCCTCTGCCCTGCTTTCTGCCTCAACAAATATATAGCCTCTCATTCCATGGGGCTTTATTATAGAATAAACATTCATGCCTTTTTTTGTGGCATTGCTTGTAACAAAATCCATTACCTGCTCTTCCCTGTTTGCTGTTGTTCTTAAAATAAATATATTTGACTTTTCTTCCACTTAAAACACCTCAAAAGAATAATTGTTTTATCATGTGTATCATAAATCCAATTAATCCTATAACTATTATGCCTAATCCAGAGGCCTTGACAATAGTCTTGAACTCAAGATTAGATGGCTTTTTTGTTACCCTGAATACTCTCTTGCATTCAATAACAAAACTTTTAAATTTAGATATTAAAGAGTTAAAATTCATTTTCAGTCAACAAACTCTATTCCCAGCTCTGTTTCAATCTCCTGCTTCTTTCTGTCTGAAACTTTTGTTCCTGAGCCAAAGATTTGAGATGATTTAACGCCCGTAACTATGAGCATAGCCCTTATTGTATTCTGCATATCCTCAGATATTTGCGCACCCCAGATAAGTTTTGCATCCTCATCAAGCTTTTCAGATATTGCCTCAACAACTTTTCTTGCCTCACCCAAGGTCATGTCAGGACCACCAGAGACATTTATTAAGGCGCCATTTGCTCCTGATATGTCAACATCCAGCAAAGGATTTGATATTGCTTTCTCAACTGCCTCAACAGCCCTGTTTTCTGAATCTGATTCGCCGACACCTATCAAGGCAACTCCTCCGCCAGTCATTACAGCCCGGATGTCTGCAAAATCAAGATTAATAAGCCCTGCTTTTGTAACCATCTCTGCAATTCCCTTTACAGCATTTGTCAGTATTTCATCTGCAACCTTAAATGCAGTTTGCAATGGCAGGTCAGGCGCAATCTCAAGTAATTTATCATTGGGTATAACTATCAATGTGTCCACAATATTTTCCATCTTCTCGAGACCAATTATAGCATTTTCATACCTGCGCTGTCCCTCAACTGAGAAGGGGATTGTTACAACTCCAACTGTAAGAGCGCCTGCTTTTTTGGCAACCTCTGCTATTACCGGTGCAGAGCCTGTTCCAGTTCCTCCGCCAAGGCCGCATGTTATAAATACCATGTCTGCACCCTGAACTGCGTGCTTTATATCCTGCTCATTTTCCCTGGCAGCCTCTTCGCCAATCTTTGGATTAGAGCCAGCGCCAAGGCCATGGGTAATATCCTTTCCAATTAGTATTTTTTTATCAGCGGTTGTGTAAAGCAAATCTTGGGCATCTGTATTAATAGCTATTGTTTCAGCGCCAACAACTCCAACCTCGCTTATCCTGTTGATTGTGTTATTTCCAGCACCTCCTGTGCCAATAACCTTTATTGTAGCCCTTTGTTTTGAAAGCATTTCCTCTAGTTCAGCGTCAAGTTCAACATTCTTTTTAGTTTGTTCAGATCTTATAACATTTTCATTAGGGTTGTCTTTGATAAAATCATCCAATTTCCCCACCTCGTATACAGGATTATTATTCTATTACTTATATTTAAAGTTGTCGAAAAACTAACTCTTATTTTCTTTTGGTTTTTCTGGCAGCTTATTTTCTTTTGCTTTAGCGTGTATTGCCTTGAACTCAATCTTTTTAATTGATGGTATAAGCTCCTTGATATGTTCTGTTAATTTTTCCTCAATAGGCTTTGGCAAATTCTGCTTTATGTTTAAGCTTACAGCTGCATTTCCCTCTTTAATATCTGCCTTTATGTCCTTTAAATTTAGTTGCAGCTTTAACAAGGCATTTAGTTTTTCCTCATCATCTTTTATTATCTTATTAATCTTAAAATTATAAATCAATTCCTTGCCTGCAAGAGGATGATTAAAGTCCACTAAAGTGCGACCCCCGCTTACTGTTCTTATCATGCCCATCATGCCGTCTATATTCACCTGCAATCCAGGCATTGGGTTAATCTTCTGCTTTATGAACTTGCTTGTAGCCACGAGCTGTATTAGTTTTGCATTCTTTTTTCCAAAACCCTGCTCAGGGCTTAGCTCAATGTGATATTTTTTTCCTAGTTCCTTTCCTTCAAGCTGTTCATCTAATCCTTTGATTACATGGTTTTGGCCGATGCAGATTATTACAGGGTCATAAGATGCCCTTGCATCGTGGATATTGTTTTCCTTTGCCTCTTTCTCGCTGGTTGTATCAAAAACAAAATCCATGTCTTTTACTTTTCCAGTGTATTCAAGCTCTATAAAATCTCCTTTTTTCATTAATTTAATCCCTCATTAACAGAAGAAACATTCTGAGAGTATTTATTATGTTTATAAATTTATCGAATTTTTTCAATAATTTTGTCAACAACCTCTTTTATTGTAATGTTTGTTGTGTCAATAACATAATCATAGTTTTTTTTGTTAAAAATATCCAGATTATAATATTTTCTGTATCTTACCTCATCAGACTCAAGCCTTATTCTTATTTTTTCAATTGCCTCATTCAAATTGTTGTATTTTTCGTTATTTCTGCTGTGATTAAAGACCCTCTCAGCCCCTGTTTTTGGCTCAACATCAAGGAAGATTTTTACTGATTTTGGTATGAAATGAAATGATGTCCTCCCGACCATAACAAAATTATCCTCTCTTCTTCCTTTTTCCTCGGCAAATTTGTCAGGCTCTAAATCTGTGGAGGGGTCTTTTTCCCCTAATTTGTTTAACTCTGCTAAGCTGATGCCTCTTTTCTTAGCCATCTCACGCCTTAAATCGCCAATGCAGTAATATTTAAACCCAAGTTTTTTTGCAACAAGAATTCCAACACTGCTTTTTCCAGATCCGACTGTGCCAGAGATTGTAATTATCATCTTAAAGCTTGTCTTTTAACAGTATTTCAACAACAGCTGCAAATGCAGGCCTTGTAATAAATACACCAACTGAAATGCCTATAATAGTTGTTATTGCAAATCCTTTTAATAAGCCTGCTCCTGCCCTCATTAATGGAAGCATTGCAACAAATGTTGTGAAGTAAGCTGCCATTATAATAAAGAATGCATTCCTTATTCTTTGTTTCCAGTTAAAAAATACCTGCTGTTCTTTTTTTAATAATTCATCAGATATGACTATCTGGTGATCAACACATGATCCTATAACAATAATTATTCCAGCAATGGCAGCAATATCAATATTCCAGCCAATTAATGCAGCAACACCAAGAATAATTATGACTTCTGCTATGAGGGTTATCATCATTGGCAATGTTATCTCTAATTTTCTGTATCTCAGGAAAACAATTAATGATACACTTAGTATTGCAAGAAATCCAATGAAAAATGCATTTTTAACAAATTCTTCTCCAAGTGATGGTGAGATAGCATCTGTCTTAACAACATTAAGCTTAACAGGCAAAGAGCCGGTAATAAGTATTGTCTGCAGCCTTTTCATATTTTTTAATGATTCAGACAATGCCTCCTGCTTTGTTGCTCCAGAGCCAGAGCCTGATATCTGGATGTCTGTTATAGCGCGCCCCTTTAGATCAGAGCCTATATTCAGGGAATCAACATTCTGATTATCAAGATAGAGGTCAAGTGTTTCATTAAGGTAATCATTCTCGCCCTCTGTTATAATATCCAGGTTTTCTGTAAGATCTGCCTGTTTTTGAGCTGCCTCCGGGCTTAATGAAATAGAAAACCTGAACCTGCAGAACCATTGGCCATTGCTCTGGCCATATGAGTTGGGATCAATTCCTGAACAGTCAGCGCTTCTGCAAATGTAAGTTATATCATTTCCTCCTTTAAAAACAACATCATCTCCTATTTTTGCCTCAAATTTTCCCTGCTTTGCAACTAACTCTTTAACCTCTTCCTCATTAGCGCCAGCTATCTCAATAAGTATGTATTGATTGCCTGAAAGGTCAGAAATTGTTCTTACAACAATGTCACTAAGTCCATAAATATTAAGCCTTTGCTTGATATTAGAAAGTACTATTTCAATTTCATCTGCTGATATTTTTTCCTCTGGCTCAAGAAGAACCCTTGTACCGCCCTGAAGGTCAAGCCCCTTTCTTACATTTGTTGTTGGCGCATTATAAACCCTTATTCCAAGGTCTATTGAATCATTGTAAACATTAGTTATTGTCTTTGGAACAGTTATAACCTCTGTCTTGTTTATTGTTTTGTTAACATTTATTCCATTAACAATTTCTGTTACATCAACCTCTTTGGTAATTGTTTCATTTATTGTTTCATTCAGAACAATTGTTTCTGTTTTATATTTTGTTATTAATCTGTAAGTGCCTTTATCTGTTTTTACACTTACTGTCCTGTTTGGCTTTAACTCTGCTTCAAAGGAATAGTAATCATTTACATTATTAATTGGCTTGTTGTTTATTGATATTATTATTTCCTTGCTCATTGGGGTTGCTGTAGGCTTTGGGCTTTCTATTCCAGCTAGGTTTGCAGAGGAATTCATTATAACATTCCTTATAGCAACCCCTTTGTTGAATGGATGAGGGTTTATTGCTATAACAGCAAACAGGATAACAGCCAGAACAATTATTACTCTTAAATTTGTGAATATCTTTTTTAGATTACCCATTTTTGGTTCTCCTTTCCAGGTATAATCTTAATATGCCTGCATTCTGCACCCATGTGTTTAGGACATCTGTTAAAAGGCCGATTATAAGGATTAACATAATCTGGCTCAGAGCAGCTGACTGTGAGAATACATATGCAACAACTGTTGCTGTGAGTGTTGTAGCAGTCATCATAAGCCCTGTTTTCATTCCATTAACTATTCTGTCTATAACCTCTCCTTCCTTTCTCTTTAAGACCTTTGTTGACAGCAATATGTTTGTATCAACACTATATCCGATTAGCATTAGAAAAGCAGCAACTCCTGCTGTTGATAACTTAACACCCATCAGATTGATAATTGCCAAAGTAACAACCATATTTGAAAATGCAGAAAGCACTATTGCAAGTGAGGGTATTGGCTGCCTGAAATAGAAAAAAACAACAATTGCTATAAACAAAAATGCAAATAATATTGCAGTAAAGGTTTCTTTAAAAAAGCTCGTTCCAAGAGATGAGCCCATTTCCTCAACATTATAGTCAAGCTCACCATATTTTGTTTTTAGGCTGTTTAATAACTCTTTTAAATCTATGTCTGAAGTGCTTATTGTAACCCCTGTTTTTTCACCTAATTTTGTTAATGTTCTTACAGAGATATCTGACCCTGGAAATTCAGATAAGAGATATGTTTTTAGGCTGTCAGAGTCAATATCTTTAGAGGGAATTGTTATTGTAATACCCCCTTTTAGGGATATATCCTTTTCTACAAAGTCGCCTGTTGCTGCATACTTATAGAATATTACTCCAATAGAAAGTATAAGTAGGACAATAGGAATAATCAATAGCTTCTTATAATTCTTGTCATACCATTCCAATAGCTTGGAAATCTGCTTATTTTTAGCAAATCTTCCCCCATTATTACTATTCTCTTCTGACATAAATCAGTGGAAAAAACCTTTATTAATAAATGTTTTGGAAAAAGGTAAAATTAAGAGTTGTTTAGAATAAAGTTTGAGTCTGTAGTTACATTCATTCCAAGCCTTATGAGGCCGCCCTCATCGCCTTTCTTTAGGATATGTGTTGTGTGCATCTCACAGCCATTTAACTTTTTAAGCATTTTAACTGCATGAGCTGCCATCGGGTTTGTTGCAGAGCTTATTGCAAGAGCTATCATTGTTTCTTCAACATTAAGGTTTTCTGAAACTCTATTGAGTATATCTTTTTTCAGGAACCTTATATGGTTTATTACCTCTTTTGATAATAAGTCAATATTATCCGGAACATTTGCTAGTTCCTTTATTGCGTTTAATATAGCTGCAGACTCAGCATGCATTAGGGGAGAGTTTTTTCCAGTAATAATCCTTTTGTCATCAAGCTGTATTGCAGCCCCGCAGTAAATGTTCTTGTTTCCTTTTTTCTCTTTTGCAGCATCAAATGCAGCCTTTCTTGCCGGCTCTACAACCTTTCTGTCATTTATAGCTACATCGAGATTTCTCATTAGCACCTTTACCCTGTCTGTTGTGTTTTGATCAACTATGCCATAAATTCTCTGCTGCCTGTACCAGAAATACCTTCTTATTACTTCCTGCTTTGAGGCTTCCCTAATAATATCATCATCTGTTATTCCGCTTGATATCCTGTTAACGCCCATCTCTGTTGGAGAGTTATATGTGCTTATGAAGCTGTTTTTCATGGGGAAGCTGTTTATTACCTTTTGCATTATGCTGAAATTCTCTATATCCCTGTTATAGTTTATTGCTATCTTGTTGTATTTTTTCAGGTAGAATGGGTCAATCATATTTATGTCACCCTGGTCAGCAGTTGCTGCCTCATATGCAATATTAACAGGGTGGTCTAATGGCAGGTCCCAAATAGGGAATGTCTCGAATTTGGCAAATCCCGAGTTTATCCCTTTTTTCTGCTCATGGTATATCTGTGAAAGGCAGAAACTCATCTTTCCGCTTCCGCCTCCGGTGCCTGTTACGATAATAATGGGCTTTTCTGTTTTTACATATTCCTGTTTTCCATATCCCTCATCACTTACAACAAGTTTGAAGTTGTTTGTGTATCCCTTTATCATGTAATGTATGTAAACACTGGTTCCCCTGTTTTCAAGCCGTTTTCTGAACTTTATTGCAGCAGGCTCATCTTCAAACAGATTTATTACAACAGCAGAGACATTAAGCCCATGCTCCCTTAAATCCTGAATATCCTTAATAGCCTGGTCATCATACCTAAGTCCGAAGTCAGTCCTGATCCTTCCGTTCTGGATATCTTTTGCGCTTATGCAATAAACAATTTCTATGTCTTTCAGATTTTTCAAAAGCCTAACCTTTGTTTCCTTGCCATAGCCAGGAAGGACTCTTGATGCATGCCCGTCATAACAAAGCTTTCCGCCAAACTCAAGATAAAGTTTCTTGTCAAACTTGCTTACCCTTTCAAGGATAGCTTTTGTCTGCTCTTTCAGGTATTTTTCTGTATTAAATCCTTTTTCCATTTTAAAAAAATGTTTGCATTAAGCCTGATATGAAATGGCCCCCATCAAATGGAGGAACAGGAATCATGTTAAATATAAATAAAAACATGTTAATCTGTTTTGTGATGACTAGTGCAAGCCTCTGCTTGCTTGTTAATGATGCAGCTCTTTTTAGTATGATTGAGGAGCCAAGCCATAGGGCAAGGTTCATTAATGGTCCTGCAACTGCTATTATTGAATGCTGCAAGGGTGTTACATCTGCAACTGGAATAGAAACATACCCCGGTATGAAGAAGATAAATCCGATATTTATGAACTTTAGGAAAAGGCCTAATAATAATCCAAAGTAATGTGCATGAAAGGTTGCATTTATTCCAAAACCAAGGGCAACAAACTTGTGGGCCATCTCATGCAGGATTATTGCTGGCGCAATAACAAGGCATGTAAACTTAAAGTTCTCAATATCAAAGCCAGAAGTTATGGGATCCTGTACATACCTTGGAATCTTTATAATATCCTTGAATATAAATCCAATTGCAAGGGTCATTACAATTAAATCAATTATTTCTCCTGGGCTTATTAACATAAAATAAGCTAAAACCATCTTATTTAAAAAAGTTGTGCAAAAATATTTAAAGAATAATGTTTTCTTTTGTTTCATGACAGATTTGATAGCATGCCTAAGCACTGGAAAGGGAACGTGGACTCATGTTAAAGGGGTTATCTCTGGCTGCGAATGGGATAACATATTTCTTATCACAAATGAGTTTGGAAGGGAAAAGTTTAGTTCAGAAAAAAAGGTTGAGCTTATTGTTGTTGATTCAAGCAAGCCATTGTTAGAGCTTGTTGAAGATATTAAAAAAGAGCTGAAAGACAGGGTATCAGGAACAGAGGTTGCATTAAATCTTGTCTCTGGAACAGGCAAGGAGCACATGGCGATCCTTTCTGCTGTTTTGAAATTAGGCTTGGGAGTAAGGCTTGTTGCCCTTGCAAAAGAAGGCATAAAAGAGATTTAAAGCCTTGCGAAAGGCTTAAATAGTTATTTTACTTTAATATAATCTGGTGGAGCAACTTAGAATAAGTAGTAGTAATATTATTGAATGAATGGATCTTCGGAGAAGTTCAATTCTAAGCTCGTACACCATTTTTTTCTTATTTTTATAGAAAAACATAAATAAAACAACATTTCTCTAAGCTATATGATAAAATTTCTTGCTCGGTTATTTGGTGGAAAAGAAGAATTAAAACAGCTGAAGAAAAGTGATTTAGAGAGATATATTAAAAAACAGCTTGATAATGATAGTATAAATTCTCTTTTAAAAGAATTCTCAGAAAGAATTGATGAAATTTCAGAAACCATAAAAGAAAGATGCGATGAGCTTGAGAAAGCTGAGCTGCAGAATAAAAACATACCTCCGAGGGCAATAACAATAATGGATGGAAACAGAAAGGCTTACATACACAAAACAATGCATTTCACAGGCAAAATAAGGGAAATTTTAAGTGAAATCCAAACATTAACTGATTCTGATAATATAATTGATAATATTTCAAAAATAAATGAAATGCTTGATGAATACAACAAAACAACTCAAAAGCCCTATTATATTTTGCAGGAATTTTTCGCAAATGAGTCGCATAAGGTAGCCTCAGGCATAAAGGAAATAAGCGATTTAATACATCAATTCAGGGACAGCTTAAAACAATCAGATGCACATAAATTCCAGGAAATTCTTAATTTGCTTAACAAGACAAGGAACAGAAAAGAAAGGAAAAAAGAGCTTGAGAACCAGAAAAAAGAACTAGAGAAAAATCTTGATGAAGAGGAAAAAAATATTTTAGTTTTAAAAGATGAAATAAAAAAAATAAAAAAATCGCCAGAGTTTAATGAACTGACAAAGCTTAATGATAAACTAAAAATAGAAAAGGATGAGCAGAAAAGACTTTCTGATGAAATTTACTATAAGCTTGCCCCATTGTCAAGAGCACTCAGGAAATATGCCAAAATCTCTTTTGATGAGAAAAGCGTAGAGATGATTGTTTTTGATCCATTTAAAGCAATAGCCCTGATTAAAACTGAAGCATTAAGCAATGTCTTTTTAGGTCTTGCCAAGAGCATTAAAGAGAGAAAGATTACCCTTAAGGATAATGTTCAAAAAAAGAATTTATTAATACTGAATGAGCTTGATCCTGGCTTTTTAAGGGATATGCAAACAAAAATTAAAACGCAGATGGAAAATATTAAAAATCTTTCAATAGAAATTGAGAGAAATACATTATGGTCAAAGATTGAGGAGTTAAATAAAGAAATAGAAAAAAAGCAGCAGCACCTTTCCAATATAAGCAGGGAAATACTAAATTTTGAGCATGAAATAAGCAAAATCACAACAGATGATGTTTATAAAAAAATAATAGATATTCTAAAGTCATTAAACATAGAACTAACATAAAGATAAGGGGCGGCTATGAAACTAATATTAACAAGGCATGGGGAAACTATTGAGAACCAGAAGAGAATTATGCAGGGCCATCTGCCTGGGCATTTGTCTAAGCAAGGCATTGAGCAGGCAAAAAAGCTAGCCTTGAGATTAAAAGACGAGAAAATTGATGCAATATATTCAAGTGATCTGGCTCGTGCTGCTGATACTGCAAGGGAAATTGCAGAATATCACAAAAAGATACCAATTAATTTTGTTCAGGAGTTAAGAGAGACTAATCTTGGGAGTCTTACTGGAAAATGCAGCAAATATATTGATTTTGATTACCGTCCAGATGATGTTGAGAGTACAGCCAGCATGCAGAAGAGGACTAAAAAATTATTAGATAAGGTGTATAATAAATATCCTGATAAAACAGTGCTTTTTGTAGGGCATAATGGGATAAATAAAGCATTGATTAGTGTAATTCTTAATAAGCCTGCTAAGGATATGGATGAAATTGAGAGCCAGCTTAATACCTCAATAAGCATTTTTGAAATAAAAGAAGATAAGAAACATATTGTTCATTTGATGAACTGCACAAAACATTTAGAGTAATCTCCTTATTTTTCAGCGAAAACTATATAAATAAGGCTAGAACCCATGGATTTATGCCTCTGTAGCTTAGCAGGTAGAGCGTGCGGCTGTTACCTGTGTTTTGTTTCAAGCAAAGCATGGAATGAAACCGCAAGGTCACCAGTTCGAGTCTGGTCAGAGGCGCTTTTTCGGGCCCGTAGCTTAGTCTGGTGGAGTGCTCGACTGATACATTGGCCTCAGGAATATCCTGGCCAGTGAAAGAAATCGAGTGGTCCGGAGTTCAAATCTCCGCGGGCCCATTTTCAACAAACCTTTTAAAGAAAAACTTATTCTTGGTTTGTATGAAAACAATTGAAATATTAAGGCCTACTGACAATCATGCAATTAATCTTGCAATTGATACTATAAAAAGAGATAAGCAGGCCATTGTTTTTGTGAATACAAAAAGCTCTGCTGAGAAAACAGCTGAAGATATTTCAAAGCAGATAAAAAAGCAGGATGAAAAGCTTGATGAGCTTTCTGAGCAGGTATTGAAAGCGCTTTCAAGGCCAACAAAGCAGTGTGAACGTCTTTCAAGATGCGTAAAAAAAGGCATTGCTTTTCACCATGCAGGCCTTGTTGCAAAGCAACGAGAATTAATTGAGGATTCTTTCAGGAATGGAATAATAAAAATCATATGCTCAACTCCTACATTAGCTTTAGGTGTTGACCTTCCGGCTTTTAGGGTTATTATAAAAGATTTGAAAAGATATGGCGGGCCTTATGGAATGGCCTGGATACCTGTTCTGGAATATTTGCAGCAGTCTGG
>JAHIFA010000092.1 GCA_018901315.1 Nanobdellota archaeon
CAAATTAAGAAACCAGAAGCAAAAAAGCAGGATATTAAAACTGAACAATCACAAGAAATCAAAAAACCAGCAGAAGAAAAACCTGCTGAAGCAAAAGCAGAGAAACCAGTTGAAATAAAAAAAGAGCCTGTTAAGAAAGAAGAATCAAAACAAATTAAGAAACCAGAAGCAAAAAAGCAGGATATTAAAACTGAACAATCACAAGAAATCAAAAAACCAGCAGAAGAAAAACCTGCTGAAGCAAAAGCAGAGAAACCAGTTGAAATAAAAAAAGATGAGCCTAAGAAAGAGCTTAAAAAAGAACAACCAAAAGAAAATGTACCAACTGCTGCTGAGCTAGCAAAAAAATGACTGATCTTGAGGAGCTTAAAAGGAAAAAACTTGAGGAATTTCAAGGACAACAGCAATTTGATTCAGAAGAAGCAGAGATACAACAACAGATAACTCAAATCGAGATTTTGGTTAAAGGGGTATTAACAAAAAAAGCATTGGAAAGATACGGCAACCTAAAAACAGCACATCCAGAGCTAGCAGTTCAGCTGCTTGTTTTATTGGGTCAGGCAGTACAATCTGGCCAGATAAAAACAGTTGATGATGATGCATTAAAAAACCTTTTAATGAGATTGCAACCAAAAAAACACAGGTTCAAGATGATAAGGAAATAAAATGGCAAGATACAAACATTTAAGCAGGAAACTGAGGCTCGCAAAACTGCACAAGCAGACTAGATGGGCCCCTTTCTGGACAGTTATGAAAATTTATGGAAAGGGAAGAAGAGTCCATCCTGGAAGGCATACTGAGATAAAGAGATCCTGGAGAAGAACCAAGACAAAGGCATAAAAATGGCAAAGAAAGAGGAAAAATCAAAGGTTGTATTAGAAAGAGAGTATATAATCCCTCTAAGAAAAGAATTTCAGAAAGCACCAAAATATAAAAGGGCAAAGAAGACAATCAAGGCCTTAAAAGAATTCTTAGCAAAGCACATGAAATCAGATAATATTAAGCTTGGAAAATATCTAAATCTTAAGGTATGGGAGCACGGAATAAAAAATCCACCACACAAGATTAAAGTAAAGGCTGAGAAGTTTGATGACGGCCTTGTAAAAGCTGAGCTTGTTGGGGCTCCTGTTGAAAAGCCAAAGGAAGAAAAAAAGAAAACAACACCTAAAAAAGAAGAAAAAAAGGAAATCAAAGAAAAGCCTGAAGAAAAAGTAGAGACAAAGAAAGAATCAGAGAAAAAATTATAACAAAAGAAGAATTCAAGGAAACAAACAGTAAAGAAAAGAAACCAGCAGAAGAAAAAGCAGTTAAAGAAGAAAAAAAGAGTTCTAACTAAAACCTAAATGAAAAAGAATATTCTTAAAAAAGGGAATTTGGAAGGAAGAGTAGAGTTTATTAGAAAAGAAGAAGCTATGTTTTTTCCTAAGGATAAAGACAAAAAGTATAATGTGGGGCAGGTTGTTTATTACAAAAACAAAGCATACGAAGTAGTTGGCAGGGTAATTGAATATTTTGATTTGAGTGCTGGTTATTACATACAAACTAAGGGTATTTAGTAGATAAATTTTATTAAAGCAAAAGCTTATTAAATAACAAAAAACTCTTTCTAGGCATGGAAAAAGATTTATTGCCTTTTGAAAAAATTAAAAGAAAAATTTTAATTAGAAAGAAATTTGTAACCTCCTCTAAATTTGGATGTGATCCTGATAAGAGGACTGTAAAAGAACTCATAAATTATGGCATTGTAAATATTGATAAGCCTCCAGGACCAACATCACACCAGGTAAGTGCTTATTTGCAGAAAATTCTTAATATAAGCAAGGCAGGCCATTCTGGCACTCTTGATCCAGGTGTTACAGGTGTTTTGCCAATAGCAACTGGAAGGGCAACGAGAGTAGTGCAGACATTGCTTAAGGCAGGCAAAGAATATGTTGGATTGATGCATATACACAAAGAAATTCCAGAACATGATATTTATCAGGTATGCAATGACTTTGTGGGCAAGATAATGCAGATGCCGCCAATAAAAAGCTCTGTTAAAAGAAGATTAAGGGAGAGGCAAATCTATTATTTTGAGGTAATTGAGATTGATGGCCAGGATGTCTTATTTAAGGTTGGCTGTGAGGCAGGGACATACATAAGAAAGCTTATACATGACCTTGGCAAAAAGCTTGGCTGTGGAGCCCATATGGCTGAGCTAAGAAGAACAAAAGCAGGGCCTTTTGATGAAAATAAATTAGTTACCTTACAGGATTTAACAGATGCTTTTTATTACTATGAACAGGGAAATGAAAAATACCTGCGTTATTGCATGCAGCCAATTGAAAATGCTGTTGAGCATCTTCTAAAAATTTATGTATTAGACAGTGCTGTTGACAGCTTATGCCATGGCGCAAACCTTAATGTGCCTGGAATCTCAAAGCTTGAGTCTGGCATAAGCGTGCAAGATATTGTTGCTATTATAACATTAAAGGGAGAGCTTATCTGCTATGGAACTGCAAAGCTAGGTTCAGAGGAAATGCTTGGTGAGAAAGGCCTTGCAGTAAAAACAGAAAAGGTTTTCATGCTGCCTGGAACTTATCCAAGGATTGATAAAGCAGATTATGAAAAATAAGGGCAGTTAAAATGATTGAAAAAATAGAACCAGAAATAATTCTTTATGATAGTAAAATACAAGATCTTTGTAAAAATGAATATTATAAACACCCAAATGGTTGTCCAAATCTCGGCAAAAAAGAGGGGTGCCCACCAAACCAGCCCATGATTAATAGATTTCTTAATTTTGAAAAAGATTTATATATTATTTATACACAGTTTAATGTAGGTGAATTTGCAGAAAGGATGAGACTAAAGCACCCTGAATGGTCAGAACACCCAAGGCAGTGGTATAATCCAAGAATTTGGCAACCACAGGCAAGAAAATTACACCATACTGAGCAAGCTAAGGCAACTAAAGAAAATAACTTAACAAAAATTGTTTCATCACCAGAAGCGCATAGTGTTAATGTAACTGAGTTGATGAAAAATTTAGGAATCACATTAAAATGGGAGTGGCCGCCAGAACACATAGTTGAAAATCAAAAATATTTGAATAATATTGTTTATCTTGTTTCTTTTGGGGGCCATGGGTTAGATGCATAGAAAAATAAAAAAAGATCTATTAATTGCATTATTTATTATTCTTGGCTCTTTTAACTTTTTTCTTTATTCAACATGCTTTCATGGCTCACTTATAAAAAGATATTCAGATAATCCTGATTATTTAGAGATTGACAAGAATGTTACAAAGTATATAACTGGCTTTAACAACGATTTAAATGTTGATTTTGACGAGAATGAAAAATCTCACATGGCTGATGTTAAAAGGTTGATTATATTTGAACAGCTTCTTTTTATTTTTTTAGTGGTTTGGCTTTTTGTTTTAATTAAAAAAAGGAAAATAAATTATTCGCACTTAAAAAAATCTGCTTTGATAATAATTTTAATTGCAGTAATTTCATTAATTAGCTTATTGTTTTTTGACAGGTTTTTTGAATTATTCCACTTAATACTTTTTCCGCAGGGAAACTGGCAGTTTAATGCAAGCTCATTAATGATTCAAACCTACCAGCAGTCTTTTTTCCAGGAATTCTTTGTAAGGGTTATTGTGGTTGCATTTATTTTTTTATTATTGCTTATTTTTTTAATAAAAATTATAGAAAGAATTAATCATCAACAGTAAATAATTTAGAGTCACGAACATCAAACAACTTAATTCTTGCGCCTGCGTCAAGCCAGCCGTGGGCATAGCTCAGGGCCGCGAATGCATTCA
>JAHIFA010000093.1 GCA_018901315.1 Nanobdellota archaeon
GCATTGCGTAGCTGCAAAATCTTATATTGAAATCAATCTTATCTCCCAATAATCTTGCAACAGGAAGCATTCCCTTTTCAATCTGTGTTCCATATGGGCAGTGGGACATGACAAATAATTCTACTTCTGGCTTATCTTTTTTAGGCATGCACTGCCAGCTTTTTTCGCAATCAGAGTCATCACAATCAACCAAGCCATCACCCTCATCATCTATGTTATCATTGCAAATTGTTTCCATGCATGCTGGATTGGTTTTGCATGATTCATCTTCACAGTCTATTTTGCCATTACCATTATCATCAATTTCATTGTCGCATACTTCCCCTGCAGGGTCAAAGCTTGCTCCAATCCTTAATGACAGTAAATCCCCTTTCTGCTCAAGATATTTTTCAACCTGAGCATAATTAGCATTATCTTTTACATTATCCTTGAATAATATTGCAGGAAGAACAGCCAAACCTATTTCTGTATATACTTTTTTGCCTTCTTCATCCATATAATCTATCTCATTAACAACAAGATCAGGGAATGAACTTTTTAATTTTATGATAATTGTTGAAACATTACATTCATCACCACACCTTTTGTCATTCAATACAATTATATCTGATGAATCAATAACTGAAATCTTATTTTTTTGCAGATAAGGCTTAACTATGAAAACAATTGCTATTATAGCTATCACAGCAAGTATAATCAATAAATGTTTCTTTTTTACTTTAATCACAAAATCTTTGTCTTTCATTCTAAAACCTCCATTATTATGCCCTGCATTTGTCTGCAAAGTTTTTAAGATCCTCAATTGGCATCTCACCAGTATGCTCTACTCCATCTGGGCAGATAAACTGCGGGATATACCCTGTCATTATATCTGCGAAACACTCATTTAACATCTCATATGCATTTGAATCACTGCCTGTTGCCCAGTAAAAATTATAGCCGGCATCCTCCAACTCAGTGACCAAAGGCTTCATATTATTACAGTGAGGGCATGAATCAGAGTAAACAAAGATAACAGTGTCTTTTTTTAGTCCATATTTTGTGATGCAATCATCATCAACCTCACTTATTGTTATAGGTGATATTTCTGATTTAGGAAATGTTTCTTTTTCTTCAATACCCCTTTCTTTAAAAATCCTGATATCTGACTTATCTCTTAGCATGTTCAAATAATCAATAAATGATGTATTCTGCTTTTCTAGTTTTAGTTTTTCTTCTATATCCTGCATTGCATCTTCTAGATTGATTAGTGTTTCTGGCTTTTTGTCCAATAATTTAATAATATGGTATCCAAACTGTGTTTCAACAACAGGAGATATTTCTCCAACATTAAGTGCAAAGGCAGCATCCTCAAATTCCTTTATCATCTGACTCCTAGCAAAATATCCTAAATCACCCCCTTGTGATGCAGATGGGCATGTTGATTTTTCCTTTGCCAGTTCAATAAAGTCAGCACCCTCTTTCAATTCCTTTAAGATTTTTTCTGCTTCACTGCTTGAGTTAACCAGAATATGCCTTGCCCTAATCTGTTCTGGAGTAATAAATTCATTCTTGTTATTGTTATAGTATTCCTTAGCTTCAGAACTGCTTACAATTATTTTAGAAATAACAGTCTTGTTCAACAGGTTGTTTATTACCATCTGTGTTTTATAATAATCTTCTACAAAATCCATTGTTAGGTTTTGCTCCTCAAGGGTTTTATCAAAATCTTCTTTTGAAAGCCCAGATTGTGTTATTGCATCATCAATCACTTTTGATAACTCTTCTTTTGTTATAGAAATTCCCTGCTTTTTGGCTTCCTGTAAAAGTAATAATTCATTAATAGACTGATTTAAGAGCATTTCCTTTGTTATAAACTGCTTATATTCTTCTGGAACACGATCATATTGCTCATTAATATCCTGTATTGTAATGGATTCTCCATTCACAATTGCTGCAATATCCTTAGAAGGAGCTTTATTAAAGTACAAAACAAAGGCACATATAATAACTACTCCTATCACAGCCATAATAAGCAAATTATTTTTTGATTTATCTTTTTTAAATGGTTTAACTTTGATTTCTTCCTTTTTCACAGAACTCTTTTTTGTTTTAATCATTTTCTTAACCAACATACTCACCCCTTATATATATTTTAATGAAAAAACCAGTTAAATATAAATCTTTCGAAAATTCCTTAAACAAAAAGATATAAATATCAAGATTGATTCTCTGATGCAAAATGAGGAAAAAGCACGAGAAAAAGAATAAAATAGGAATTTGGGTAATTATTTTTATTGTAGTTATTATGCTAACAAGCACTATTGGCTATGTTTTTAAGGGTGGCTCAAAAGAAAAATACAATGATTTTTCATTTTCCAGAACTGATGATGGAAGGTGGTATACTAAAATTAATGGAAAACAACTTGCTTTTAATTATTTCCCAGCAGACCTTGAGGCAATTAATTTAAGCAGCAATATTGTTGACAGGATAAAAACCACAAATATGATTTATTTTACCCACGACCCTAAAAGTCATTACAGCGGGGATATTGCCTTATTAAAGGAAGTATTCTGGCCATATTTCCAGATATATGCAGAGATTGGCCTTACAGAAAAAAATGATTTTGGATTGCCCCTGATTGACTGCAATAATGCTACTTCTGCAGCACCTGTAATTTATATAACTGAATCAAACCAGACTGGTTTTTACATGGATAATGACTGCATTGTCTGTGAAATAAATTCCGGAGAGGATTTTATTGCTGTTAAAGAAAGATTATTATACTCCTTATTTGGTATAATGGAGTGATTAAATGGCAAAAGAAGAATTACCTAAAGAATCTGATAAACCTGCTGATGAAACTCCTGAATCAAAAGAAATAAAAAAAGGAAGTGATAAAAGCAGCGCTAAAAACATTATATTGATGATTATCATAATTGTTGGTCTTCTTGTTTTGTTCTTCAGCATAAAATATTTCTATCATCCAACTCCAGCTGAGGAAAGCTACGTCTATAACGGATTTAAATTTACAAAAGTATCAAGCCTCTGGCTTACAGAAATACAGTTGGACAATACACTTTTTAGAATAACAACAAGATATTCACCGAATGAGCTTGAGCACATCAATGTTGAGCCAGGAGTATATGAAAAAATTGTAGGCTCAAAAGGAATTTATTTTACAGTGTCTGGCAATCTTAGCTCTGTGTCTGTTTTAGCCATTACTGAGCTGGGCAGGATAGTTGGAACACGCTATGGATTATTTAACATACCTTCCCAGGCTGCCCTTACAGAAAGCGATGATAATGAAACCCTTGTTAAGACATGCAAGGATGCTGTTAATGGAACAGGAGTTATATGGTTTAAAATAGGAAATACTACAGCAGCATATTCTGATCAAAATTGTGTTATTATACAGGGAGTGGATGAATGGGGTATTGTAAAGGCAGCAGACAGGGTTACATTCGGCCTTCTTGGAATAATGCCTTAATAGAAACTTTTAAAAGCACATTTAATAATATTCTTTTTATGCCGCACTATTATTCAGAGAAACAGACAAGCCCATTAAGGCTTGAGAAACTAAAATCTGTTTTAAGGGGGAGATTATTTGAGTTCTACTCCGGCTCAGGTGTTTTTTCAAAGAAAAAAGTAGACAATGGAACAAGGGTTCTTGTTGAGAACTGTATTGTAGAAGATGGATGGAAAGTTTTAGACCTTGGCTGCGGATATGGTGTTGTTGGTGTTGTGACAGCAAAAATATTCCCAAGAACAACTGTTTTAATGGTTGATGTAAACAAAAGGGCATTAAAGTTAGCTAAGATGAGCCTTGAACTTAACAATATTGAAAATGCTGAGGCAAGATATAGCGACCTTTACTCAGCTGTAAAAGAAAAATTTAATACAATTATAGTCAATCCGCCAATGACAGCCGGAAGAAAGCTCTGCTTTAGGATTATTGAAGAGGCAAAAGAGCACTTGGAAAAAGAGGGCTTATTGCAATTGATTGCCAAACACCGCAAGGGAGGGAAAATGCTTGGCGAGAAAATGCTTGAGGTTTTTGGAAATATGGAAGAAAAAGCAAAAAGCGGCGGCTATAGACTATATATATCTAAAAATTAAAGTTGAGAGGTAAAAATGGAAAATATAGATGAAAAAAAGCTTTATGAAATCCAGTTTGTGCAGCTGATTTTTAGCCTGAAAACCAGCGCAATAATGCAGCTTGGGAAGATAGCAAATCCCTTGACAGGCAATATTGAGCGAGATTTAAGTGAGGCAAAATACACTATTGATATGCTGAATATGATTAAGGAAAAAACAAAAAATAATCTAACTGCTGATGAGGAAAAAATAGTCAATGATGCTGTTTTTGAGCTGCAGATGAATTATATTGATGAGGTTAAAAAAGGCGAAGAAGAGAAGAAAGGGGAAGAGCCAGAAGAAAAAGAACCTAATGAAAAGAATGCAGAAAAGCAGGAGCCAAAAGAGGAATCCAAGGAAAGTAAGGAGCATGCAGAAAAAGAAGAAGAAAAAGAGAAAAAGCCTGAGAAAGAAGTTAAAGAAAAATTAGGAAAGAAAAAATCTAAATAGAAAGTTAAAAAACCAAGTAGGAAAAAGAAAAATCCAAGAGCCAAAAAGAAAAATGAAAACAAAGCTTGAGAAAGCCCTTGATGAAATCCAGGAAGAAGAGCTTAGAAAGAAGAACAAGAAAAAGTTTAATATAAAAAAAGAGAAGAAACTGCAATATTACAGCAACTGGAATAAAAATAATAAAGAGGCCACTGAAACAAAGCAGGACAAACAGGCCAAATTAAAGAATTTTTCTTCATGAATTTTTGTTAAATGGTATAATCTTCTGTTATTCAACATAAACCCTTTTCTTTCTGTTAAATGATGGAGAAGCAATTGCTAGAAGTGTAAGTCCCTTTAAGTTCTTGTATTTAGTTCCTTTAGGACAAAATAAACAATCGCCTTTTTTGACATGATACTTTTTGTTATTTATTACACAATCACCTTCACCCTCTAAAACATAATAAGCCACGTCACTTTCTGTATCAAATCCAAGTTTTATATCATCCCCAACTTTTCTAACTTTTGCAATACTAAACTTCAAAAACTCCTTTATATTCAAAATATCAGTTACTTTTGTTGCTCCATAGTCATTCTCCTTTAACTCATTTGACCTTATTATTTTTGGTTCCATAATAAATATTATAATCTTACCATTTAATAAACTTTTGTTAAGTCTAATTTGGTGGAACAAAATCTTTTCATTTAATTAACAAAACTACTTAGATATTATTGTTTATTGTTTTTATAAATAATATTACTATAAAGTAATAAAAAATAGAAAGGTTTAAAAATATAACACAGTCTACTTAAAATAATGAAATTAAAAATACATTTATGCGATAAAGTTGAAGAATCCTTGTTTGATAATTTTCATAATGAATTAAATAAAGTATTTCCTTTTGGATTTGAGGTCTTTTTAGAAGATAAATTTTCTCTCGATGCAAAAAGTTCTAAGAAATTATTATCTTGTTCAGAAGGTGATAATATCTTCAAATATGATTCAATTTCTATTTTTGATCAAAATTTTTTTAATCTTACTAAAATAACTCAAAAATACCCCAAAGATGACTCCTTAAGGGTGTTCTATTTAACAACATCATTCTATCATGAATCAATAAAACCGATACCGATAGTCCAAATAGGGGCCTTCACCCAAAAAATTGATAATAATTATCATTTATGTTACAGTATGAGTGGAACTATTGATTTTTCAAAAAACCATTTACTTATTGGGGGCACGCCTTTTGAGACAAATGAAAATTATCCCCCTATTTTTCATGAATTGTTTCATCTCCTGCATGACAAAAAAATAGATAATTGTTATAAGAATGGGATTCAGGTAGCGCATTGCAACAATTTTGTACTGGAAGAGAGATGTATTATGAATCCTCCCAAGGAAGTATTTTATTCACCGAGTTATGATAATAGAGATAGAGTGGGTTCTCGCTTTTGTAAAACTTGTTTGAAAAAATTATCTAATATTTAAAAACCAATAAAAAGAAAGCTTTATAAAAATTGAGATTATAGTAAGATTGGGGGTATTAAAATCAAATATAAGAAGAAACAGCCAGTTTCAGCATTAAATGATGGCGATAAGGTGGATGATGTCTTTGTTGTAAAGATAAAGAAAGCTATGTCATCTTATGCCAAGGGGTTCTTTTTCCAGCTGATTTTGTCAGACAACAGCGGAAAAACCCTTGATTACAGGTATTGGGGCAGCCAGGATGAGAAAAAAGTAAGAATGCTTTATGACTCAATAAAAGCAGACTCTGTTGTTCATGTACAGGGCAAGGTTTCTCTTTATAGCGGAAAACTTCAACTAACAACCAATGAGCCATTTATAATTGAACCATTAAAAGAAGATGAATATGACAAAGCTGATTTCATCAAGCCAGCAAGAAAAGATATTGATGACATGTATTCAGAACTAAAATCAGCTATTGCTGATGTTAAAAATCAAGATATAAAGAAATTATTGGAAAATATATTCAATGACCCTGCCATGGAAGCAAAATTCAAGGAACATCCAGGTGCAATCGAAATACACCATAACTGGATAGGCGGATTGTTGGAGCATACTTTAGAGGTCTTAAAATATTCTATATTAAGCTTAAAATTATTTACTGGACTGGACAAAGACCTCTTGATTGCAGGGGCATTGCTGCATGACATAGGAAAGTTAGATGAGCTTGAAGTAACCTCAAGGATTAAGGGCTCTGATTCAGGCCAGCTGGTTGGCCACATTGTCTTAAGCACAATCTTTGTTTCAAATGAAATGGATAAAATTGACTTTAAAAAAGAATTAAAGAATAAACTGCTTCATATAATAGTCAGCCACCATGGAAAAACAGAGTATGGCTCACCTAAACAGCCGATGTTTCCAGAGGCAGTTGTTATTTATTATGCAGATGAGATGAGCTCAAAGATAGCTGAGATAACTGAATTTGTCAAGGATTCAATAGAAGACACAGAGGATGACTTTATGTTTCACTGGAGAAAACAGCACAATATTTATCTTAAATGAGATTTGGAAAATGAACCATTATAGAAAAAGAAC